>NZ_JAZBJZ010000088.1:0-22793 GCF_036349135.1 Tumidithrix elongata BACA0141 | reverse complement strand
TCTCTTTTTATTTTCGTTTTTCGTCTCTGACTGATTTTTAGAGGTGCCCTTAAGTAGTTGTAAAATTTTATTCCTATATTTTGGATGTTCCAAACTTTTAATTGTAAATTGGCGACCCCAAATTTTGTCTATATCTATATCGATCTTCAAATTTTCTGAGAACCAAGCTAAAACTTTATCAGCAATCTCAACATTAAACTGAGCTGCCACCGAAAGAAAAAGAGCGTTCTCTCTAGTTCTAGCTATGACTCCTCTACTACCTTTAAAGATCCGCGCTACAGAGATATTCTTCCCTTTTCTCTCAAAGATTTTCATTTCTTTCGTTGTAGGTGTGTAGAAAAGCCATTCAGAGACGACTTCTTTTTCAGTTATCTCAAATCCATATCTATGAACCTTCTCATCCATCAGGAAAACAATTTCAAATGAAGATGGCTTTCCTTCCGTTTCTGCGCTTAGCTTAAATCTTTCAAGGTGAATCATTTCTGTTGCCTGAGTTTCCTTAGAAGAATTTAAAATAAACCATTGCATGAAGCGAATTGCTTTTACTAAGTTGCTCTTTCCACTGGCATTCGCTCCATAAATTGCAGCACTTTTAAGCAAACTCAGGTGGCGATCTACTGCAAAGATATTATTCTCATCTAGAGATTTATCTTTAGATGAAAGTTTTGCTGCCACCATGCTGAAGGTAACAGTCTCCTTAAACGATCTGTAGTTGCCAACGCTAAATTCTATAAGCATAAATCGCTTTAATGATGCTCAAACACGATTATTTGTGAAATTCTCACAATTTTACTGATTATAGCTCAGCATTAGACAAAAAACGACTAGAAGAAGAGTTCGCAATCTTAAAGCAAAGCTACTGCACTTTCACTATTCTCGCCCAAGTTTATCGCCAAATGCCTGCTCGTAAACCGTCCCAATCTCACATAGGTCTATATCCTTAAAGGGTGGGGCGATCAGCGTGATACCAAAAGGCAATCCATAATTAAATTCCTGCTTGCGAAATCCAGCGGGTAAAGCGATCGCGCATAAATCCAATAAATTCACAAAGTTCGTGTAATAGCCTAAATTGCTGTTGAGTTGAATAGGTTCGGCTTCAACTTCGGCAATCTTGTAAATGGTTCCTGTGGTGGGAAGAAGAAGGATATCCATCTTTTCCCATTCTTTATGAGTCCTTTGTTTAAGAGCTTGCAGATTTTGCAACGTTTCAAACACATCAGCAGCGGAGAACTTCTCTGCGAGAGAGAGAATTTGCTTAATTACTGGAAGAACATCATCGGGATGACTGGCAACAAATTCTTTTAAGCCACTATATCGCTCCACAATCCAAGCACCAGAATAGAGGGATTGAGCGACCTCTCGAAAAGGTGCAAAGTCAATTTCTACGGGCTGACCTGATAAAGATTCCAAGTTGCGAATGCTTTGCTCAAATAACTGACTAGCTTCGCGATCGCCAAAAAATTCCAGTTGCTCTAACTTGGGCACACCAAAGCGAAATCCCTTCTTGGGTAATACCTTAGAGGATTCAATAGGAAAAGGACGAGAATAACTATCCTGTGAATCGAAGCCCTGTGTAATCTCAAAAATGCGTCGAGCATCTTCACAATTGAGCGCAAAAACAGAGACACAATCTAGCGAACGACTGGCTGGAACCACACCAAAAGTACTGAGCAATCCTTTGGTGGGCTTCAGTCCAACAATATTGTTAAATGCCGCAGGAACCCGTCCCGAACCAGCCGTATCTGTTCCTAAGGCAAAGCTAACAAATCCCTTCGCCACCGCTACCGCCGAACCAGAACTAGACCCGCCGCTGATATATTCCGAATTAAAGGCATTGCGACAGGCTCCCCAAGGCGATCGCGTTCCCACTAAACCCGTGGCAAACTGATCGAGACTTGTCTTCCCAATTAAGATGGCTCCAGCATCGAGCAATTTCTCAACAACTGTGGCATGTTGTGATGCCTGATAGGTATAGGCAGGACATCCTGCGGTAGTGGGCAAATTCGCTACATCAATATTATCTTTAACCGCAAAGGGAATTCCATATAAAGGCAAAGCTTCTAATCCTCGAATGCGAACTCTTTCTTCCAGCTCTTCAAGCGATCGTAGAACAATCGCTCGATCAAGCAAGGTAATCCAAATAGGATTATCCCCATACTCTTCAATTCGTTGATAAATCTGATAAATAACTTTAATAGGCGTTAAGGTGCCAACTCGATAAGCATGGGTAAGGTTCTCAATATTCAGACAAAGTTCAGTCATTATGATTTTTGAGAGTTTATAACTAATTCTGGTTTAACACCATTTATCGGAATTTCGCAATAAATCTTAGAAAATAACTAGAAATGCGATCGTAATTGGGTTTGATCGACATTGGAAATAGTTCCTCATACTTGAATTTGAACATATAAAAGATGTAATCGGCTATACATTTACATGTGTATATCCTTGCTAAGGTTTGGGTAAGCTTTAACATCTCGCCTTCCTCCAAGCAGGTTATCTACTTGCAACCTAGCGCATCCATTAAAATTGAAAGATTCTCTTTTATTTGGTTTTCGTCTTTTGTAAGTTCTCCTAAACTTGGAGGTTGTTTCTGAGAAAAGAGAATGTCAAAAGTGAAATCGGTGTAATGGAAATGTTGACATTTGGTGTGTAGGAAATGAAAGGAATAAATTTTAACTATCGTTTGATTCAGAATGCTTCATGTTTGGCATGTTTGAGTTTTCTAGCATTTACAGCTAGTGCTAATGCAGAGGTCAAGGCAACAGATCCTTCGCTTACTTCTGCCACTAAGGTTTCAGTTCAGCCTGATGCCAGTATCAATAGCAAGGATTCATCGGTAGTTGTTCAAGCTACTACTGAGGTTGTTACTCCTAGTTCTAGTGTAATGCGTCGTGATTTAGCAGTGCCCACTGTAAATTCACAAACAGCACAAACAACCAATGTGTCGCAACTATTACCTCAAGTTACGACCTTGAGCAAAGAGGGAGACGGATCCAGATCTGCGGGCAAAATGGCACAGGTAACCTCGGTGTCGCAGCTGAGCGATGTCAAGCCAACTGACTGGGCATTTACAGCCCTTCAGTCCTTGGTAGAACGCTATGGTTGCATCGCAGGTTATCCCGATCGCACCTATCGCGGTCAAAGAGCCATGACTCGCTATGAGTTTGCCGCTGGTTTGAATGCTTGTTTAGACAAAATTAACGAAATTATTTCCGCTGGTTTGGCAGACAAAGTCAGTAAGGAAGACCTTGCCGCTCTCCAAAAACTCCAAGAAGAGTTTGCAGCTGAGTTAGCAACCCTACGCGGTCGTGTCGATGCCCTTGAAGCAAAAACTGCCACACTTGAAGCGCAACAATTTTCTACCACCACGAAACTAGGCGGTTTGGTATTTTTTAACCTTACTGGTGCTTCTGGAGGCAATAACGTTAAATTTGAGACGGGTGCTAGGGTAGGTGGTGTTCCTGTTGTTGGAACAGCGACAAAACCTAATCTCACATTTAGTGGTCTGGCTTGGCTTACTCTCAAGACATCATTCACTGGAAGCGATATCTTGACAACACAACTTGCGATGGGTAATGGTACTTCTCCATACAATGCCTACAATGGTTTTCCAACAACCTTTACTTTCTTTAACTCCACAGGTGTACCATTTACCGATCAGACGGCTGGAATTAACTCGAACCAAGTAGTTTTACGCGAACTTTCTTATCAGTTCCCTGTGTTTGAGAAAGCAAGTTTAGTAGTGGGTGCGAGAGTCAATTTCTACAAGTATTTTGATAACAACCGCTTCACCCTCTTTTTGAATGGGACGAGCAGTTTCAACTCGATTGACAGTACTTTACTCACCAATGCCAAACGTGGAGCTGGTGTTGTGTTCATGACTCCCTTGGGACAAAATTTTGACTTCAAGATTGGCTACCTAGCTGAGGACAATGAATTTTTACCCGGTCCTCGTTCAGCTTCCGATCCTAACCAAGGTCTCTTTGGTGGTAACAATGCTCTAACTGCTGAAATTGGCTTTAAGCCTAGCGACAACTTTACACTCAGGCTGTTGTATAGCCGCACTAACTTACAAGCACTTTTTGGTCAAGTGGGTGGTGTTGGTGCTACACCATCCTTGCCAGGTCTGGCGGATGATGGTGTTACTGGTGCTGGTCTGAGTAATGGTCAGTCAGATGTCTTTGTGGCTAACTTTGATTGGTTGGTAACCAAAGGCTTTGGTCTGTTCGGTCGTTATGGTATCAGTTCGACTAACCTAAATAAGACTACAGGTGGTTCCGCAGGAAGTGTAACAACACAGGCATTTCAATTTGGTTTAGCATTTCCCGATCTATTTAAAGATGGCGCATTGGGAACACTCTCCCTAGTAATGCCCTATAACTTCACAGGCGGTAGAAATCTTTTGGTTGCAGGTGCAGGAGATGGTGGTGTACAGTACGATCTAGAAGCTGCCTATTCTTTACCTATCACAAAGAATATAACCCTCGTGCCTGCGGCTTACCTAATTCTCAACCCCAATAACTTCAGTAGTAACCCCTCAGTTTTTGTGGGTAACCTACGCATGCAATTCAGCTTCTAATTCCGCTTAGGTCGTGGTAGTGTTTTGAGGTGTTGTTCTTACCCTTTGAGGAGGATTTCATCCAACCTTTAGGCAACCATACTTGAAAACACTACCTTCCTCTTGCTGTCAGTTAAGAATAAATTTTTGGAGGGCAACTTGGATAGAGATTCTTTATACATACATCGTCGTCAGCTAATTCGCGGTCTTCTTGCTACTTCTGCCTTTGGTTTGACATCTCAGCTTTGGACAGGATGTGCGCCAACCGAGCAAGCATCTACTCCTGGGAAAACAAGTCCAGGAACTACTCCAACTAGTGGTTCACCCAGTGCAACAAGTGCTTTGACGATTGGGTTTATTTATGTTGGGCCCAAGGATGACTTTGGTTACAACCAGTCTCACTTTGATGGGAAAGAGGCGATTTCCAAGCTGCCCAACGTCAAAACTGTAGATGAAGCGAGTGTGCCTGAAACGGCCCAAGTTCAGGAAACGATGTTGAGTATGATTAACCAAAATGGGGCTAATGTCCTTTTCCCAACCTCTTTTGGTTATTTCGATCCGCACATTCTCAAGGTGGCTGCTGATAATCCTAAAGTGCAATTCTTCCATTGTGGTGGACGCTACGAAGATGGCAAACATCCTAAGAATATCGGTAGTTACTATGGCTACATTGATGAAGCCGAATACATTGCGGGTATTGTGGCTGCCTTGACATCTAAGTCTGGCAAGTTGGGTTTTGTTGCCGCCAAACCAATTCCTCAGGTGTTGCGTAACATCAACAGCTATACTCTGGGCGCTCGTAGTGTGAATCCAAAGATCACCACACAGGTTATCTTTACAGGTGACTGGTCTTTACCTGTAAAAGAAGCTGAAGCTGCTAGTAGCATGATCGATCAGGGCATTGATGTTCTTACCTGTCACGTTGATAGTCCCAAGGTAGTAATCGAAACCGCAGAAAAACGCAAGATCTTCTGTACTGGATACCACGTCAATCAAGCAAAACTTGCTCCAAACGGCTATCTCACAGGTGCTGAATGGGATTGGGGTAATGTCTATGCCAAATATGTCGAACAGTTCCAAGCTGGCAAGTCTGTGACAGATGGTGGCATTCCTCACCTAGTTCGTGGCGGTTTGAAGGAGAAGTTCTGTAAGGTGTCAGCCTATGGTAGTGCTGTCAGTGCTGCTACGAAGAAAGAAGCCGATACGGCTTTGGCTAAATTTATGGATGGCAGTATGGTGATCTATGCAGGCGAAATCAAAGACAATACAGGGAAGGTGGTGATTTCTAAAGAGAAGAAGTTGAAACAAATCGATCCAGAACTAGAAAAGATGGATTGGCTAGTGGAAGGTGTAATTGGCAGTACTAAGGGCTAAGGCTTCGTTCGGTCAACCTAATTCACGCAACTAACGTATTTTGAAAATCGCTATAGGGGCTAAATTCCAAGGGTTAAATCATGAGCAGTCTCCTTACTAACTGGCGGTCTTGGGCTGAGAAAATCGTGATTCCGATCGCGGCATTACTATTTTCTCTCTTCCTGTTTGGTTTGTTTTGTCTGGCAAAAGGCTCGAATCCCTTTGCTGTTTACGGTGAGATTTATAAATCAGCCTTTGGTAGTTCCTTTTCATGGCAAGGTACTTTGGTGCGGGCAGCGCCGCTGATGTTAACGGCTTTATGTACGGCGTTGCCTGCCCGATTGGGTATGGTGATCATCGGCAATGAAGGCGCTCTGGTTATGGGCGGCATTGGTGCGATCGTTGCAGGTCTTGCCTTAGGAACTTCTGTTCCTCCCTTCGTCGTCCAAATCGGTATGGCGATGGGCGGAATTATCTTTGGTGGTTTGTGGATCATGGCTGTAGGGGCATTGCGGTACTATCGCGGCGTGAATGAAACGATCAGCAGTTTGTTGATGAACTACATTGCGATCGCCATTCTCAATACCTTGGTTGAGGGACCGATGCGCGATCCTTCCAGCTTGAACAAGCCTTCTACTTTTCCCATTGCCGAAGCAAACTGGTTACTTTCTATCCCTGGTTCGAGGGTACATTTCGGGCTAATTTATGGCCTAATTGCTTGCGTGCTTGCTTACTTCTTGATTCAGCGAACTACGTTTGGATTTGCCGTACGCATGACCGGAGGTAACATTCGCGCTGCCAAGATTGCGGGATTGCCCGTCGGCAAGTTAACGCTGATTATTTGTTTTCTGGCAGGTTCCTGTGCTGGTCTCGCTGGGATGGTTGAGATTGCCGCGATTCACCATGCCGCAAATGCTTCCCTAAATGCCAACTATGGCTACAACGGCATTGCGGTTGCCTTTATTGCTCAGCAAAATCCTCTAGCAGCGTTTCTCGTATCGATTCTGATTGGAGGGATTTTGGCTAGTGGTAGTGGTCTACAAAGATCGTTCAACTTACCCGATGCAACGGTCTTGGTGTTTCAGGGCATCGTATTTTTGGTGATTTTGTTTAGCGAGTCGCTCTATGGCAAGTTCGACATTTTTAAGCAAAGAGAAGAGCCACCTGCTGCAGCTCCCCAGCCTCCACAGGCTGCTCCTGTTACTTGATCTCTAGTTGTAAGTTCTATTTAACATTTCCATCTAAACATTAACCCTAATTAATTCATCTGGAGAAAGGAGTCAATGGCAGCAGAAGCAGCAGCAGATTGGTTAGGTGTACCTTTGGCAATTATCGGAGGAACCTTAAGAGGCAGCGCTCCATTTTTGTTTGTGAGCTTGGGCGAGTGTCTGACCGAAAAATCAGGGAAAATCAATCTAGGTCTAGAAGGAACGTTATTACTAGGCGCAATGACCGCCTATGCCGTTTCTTTCCTCACAGGAAATCCTTGGTTGGGAGTTTTGGCAGCAGGTTTTTCTGGCATTGGTTTGGGATTGATTCATGCTTGGCTTTCGCAGTTACCAAGGGTAAATGATGTTGCTGTGGGCGTTGCCATGTTTATCTTTGGCAGTGGCATCGCTTCATTCTATGGCAAGCCCTTCATTAAACCCCAAGCTCCTAAACTGCCTTTATTTGATTTTAGTGGAGGGAGCACTTATGCGCCGCTTCAGTCGGCGCTCCAAGTCAGTCCCCTATTGTTGATTGGTATCGCGATCGCACCGTTAATGTATTGGTTCTTTAAGTCTACCCGTTGGGGCATGTATGTACGTGCGGTGGGAGATAGTCCCAGTGCTGCCCGTGCCATGGGAATTTCCGTAATCTGGACGAGAACCTGTGCGATCGTTGCAGGCAGTTTCTTAGCAGGTATCGGTGGTGCTAGTCTTTCCCTTTACTATCCTGGAATTTGGTCTGAGACCATCTCTAGCGGACAGGGGCTGATGGCTGTGGGTCTGGTAATTTTTGCGAGATGGAATCCAATTCAGTGTTTGTGGGCAGCTTTGTTGTTTGGGGGAGCCCAAGCGATCGGTCCTGCGCTGCAAGCGGTCAGAATCAATGCTTTTCCCTACCTGTTCAACGCCGCTCCCTATATCTTTACGCTAATTATCATGATTATCACCTGCTCGCCCAAACGAACCCTTGCTGGTTCGCCGGGCGCTTTAGGTACTAATGAATAACCGCTTTGAGTAGGGGCAATTCATGAATTGCCCCTACTCAAAACCTTGAATGCAATAAATTCAAATTCCACAAATCCAAACCCAGACTATACCCAGACTATGTTTGTTGAAGCCGATCCCTACCCCTATCCCTACAATGGCGATCTCAGACCAGAGAATACTGTCTTTTTGATCATCGATATGCAAACGGACTTTTGCGGTATCGGTGGCTATGTAGACAAGATGGGGTATGACATTTCTTTAACCCGCGCCCCAATTGAGCCGATTAAAAACGTGCTCAAAGTCATGCGCGAAAAAGGCTTTCATGTGATGCATACGCGTGAAGGGCATCGTCCAGATCTCTTGGATTTGCCTGATAACAAACGGTGGCGATCGCGTCGCATTGGTGCAGGCATCGGCGATCCTGGACCTTGCGGCAAAATTCTAACTCGCGGCGAACCGGGTTGGGAGATTATCCCCGAGCTTGCCCCTTTACCCAATGAGGCAGTAATCGATAAGCCGGGAAAAGGCTCGTTTTATGCCACCGATCTGGACTTGTTATTAAAACGTAACGGCATTCAAAATATTATTCTGGCAGGGATTACAACGGATGTATGCGTGCATACAACTATGCGCGATGCCAACGATCGCGGCTATGAGTGTCTGTTACTATCAGATTGCACCGCAGCCACCGACTACGGCAATCACCTTGCCGCTTTAAAAATGGTCAAAATGCAGGGTGGCGTATTTGGAAGTGTGTCTGATTCTGAAGCATTAATTACAGCGATTACCTAAGTGAGGCGATAGATTGAATATATTAGATTAAATACATAAACTGAAAATAGGCAAACTGAAAACGATACCGAAAACGATTCAGTGATGAGATCGCAGTGGTTGGAGGGAGATTTTTAAACTAAAGGAGAAAAGCAATGTCAGGCAGTATACCCAATGAATCAGCAGATTTTGTGAGTCAGATGACGAGTGAGGTTGTGAGTCCTATAACGAACAGTTCAGAGACTAGGGCTGCAACAAATCCATCCGATCTCCCTCCAGAAGTTGAGGTTGTCAATCTGACCAAGCGGTTTGGTAATTTTACTGCTGTCGAACAAGTTTCTCTCAAGCTAAGACCCGGAACCTTTCATGCCCTACTTGGTGAAAATGGCGCGGGCAAAAGTACTTTAGTCAAATGCATTATGGGCTATCACCCAGCGACCCTTGGTGAGATCTTAATTGACAAGCAGTCCCGTGAAATCCATAGTCCTCGCGATGCCTGTAAATATAGTCTGGGCATGGTTTATCAGCACTTCACAGTCGTACCAGCCATGACCGTAGCTGAGAACTTGTTGCTAGTGCGACCTGACACGCCGATGGTGATCAATTGGGCAACTGAGTTTGCCAAGTTGGAAGAATTTATGGCGACCTCACCCTTCCAAATCGATCTGAACATGCCCATTTCTCAACTGGCTGCTGGGCAAAAGCAAAAACTAGAGATTCTCAAACAGCTTTATCTCAAAAATCGCGTTTTAATTTTAGACGAACCTACGTCTGTGCTTACGCCTCAGGAAGCCGATGAAGTTCTAGGTCTATTACGAGAAGAAGTTACAGCAGGACGCTTAAGCGTGCTCATGATTAGCCATAAGTTCCGCGAGATCATGGCATTTGTGGATGAAGTCACCGTTTTGCGCAAGGGTAAATTTGCAGGACATGGCTATGTCAAAGACCTCACCGTTGCTGACATGGCAGCGATGATGCTGGGCGAACAACGCGAACCTAAAAAAGTTGCGAAAACCGAAACCAATCCCGAAACACCTACTCTCGAAGTTAAAGGTTTGTGTGCCAATAAAGATAATGGCTTTCCTGCTTTAGAAGGGTTGGATTTAACCATTCGAGGCGGAGAAATCATTGGAATTGCTGGCGTATCTGGGAATGGTCAAAGAGAACTAGTGGAAGTCCTGTCTGGACAACGCCCTCCGACGGGTGGTCAGATTTTAGTCAATGGCGAAGTTTATGGGGCAACAAGGGCAGAGATGCAAAAGCATCATGTCTATGCCTTACCCGAAGAACCCTTACGGAATGCCTGCGTTCCACATATGAGCGTAGCTGAGAACCTTGCTCTACGAACATTTGACCGTCCTCCACAGGCAAAAGGCATCCTGTTGATATTTAAAGCCATTCGCGATATGGCGAAAAACCTGATCGGTGTGTTCTCTATTAAAACGCCCTCCCCTGATACCCCAATTGGCAACCTGTCAGGCGGGAACGTGCAACGGGCTGTGTTAGCGAGAGAACTTTCGGCAAACAAGATTAATCTCTTGATTGTAGCGAATCCTGTATTTGGACTAGATTTTAACGCAGTAGAGTACATTCACGGGCAGCTTGTGGAAGCTCGCAATCGTGGGGTGGCAGTGCTGCTCGTCAGTGAAGATCTCGATGAAGTTCTCGCCCTATCCGATCGCTTTATGGTGATCAGTGATGGTAAATTTACCTATGAGAGCACACCAGCGGAAGCTGATTTTGCCACCATTGGTCAAAAGATGGCAGGACATTAAATTTAAAATAAAAATGTAATGCTAAACCCAGATCGAGCTTTGATTTTCAAAGATCTGTTCAATATTCATGCGAACCATCACAATTTACCTTGGCAACCCTTTCGAGAAGGCGTAGACATCTATCGATTATACGGAGATGGTACGGGGGCAGGTGCAGCCCTGTTGCGCTATCAAAAAGGTGCAAGTGTTCCCACCCATAACCATTCTGGCTTTGAACATATTTTTGTTCTGTCAGGAGAACAGACCGATCGCAATGGGACTCATCTCGCAGGAACCCTTGTGATTAATCCTCCAGACACTAGCCATAGTGTTTCTAGTGAATCTGGTTGTATTGTTTTGGCAATCTGGGAAAAACCCGTCGTGATGCAAGCAGACCCATAATATCCCTTAATTAACTACCTCTATGACTTCAATCGCGGCTCAACCCTATGATTACGAACTTCCTACTTCTGGGAAGGTTGCCTTGGTAATTATCGATATGCAACGGGACTTTTTGGAACCAGGTGGTTTTGGCGATGCCTTGGGAAATGATGTCAGTTTGTTGCAAGCGATCGTTCCCACGGTCAAGAAATTGCTAGAAGCGTTTCGGAAACTCGGACTCCCTGTAATTCATACGATTGAGTGTCATGCTCCCGATCTGTCAGATTGCCCACCCGCAAAGTTACATCGCGCCAAATCTGGTCTAAAAATTGGGGATGAAGGCCCGATGGGAAGAATCTTGATCGCGGGAGAGAAAGGGAATGGCATTATTCCAGAGTTGGAACCTATAGAGGGAGAGATCGTAATCTTAAAGCCCGGTAAAGGCGCGTTTTGTCGCACTAATTTGGAATCAATTCTGCAAGAGAAAGGCATTACACACCTTCTGTTTACAGGTGTGACCACGGAAGTGTGCGTCCAGACAACGATGCGCGAAGCCAACGATCGCGGCTATGAATGCCTATTAATTGAAGACGGCACAGAGAGCTATTTCCCAGAATTTAAGCAAGCAACCGTTGCCATGCTTCGCGCTCAAGGTGGAATTATCGGCTGGACAGCGGATGCTGAATCTGTCCTGCGATCGCTTGAGAATTCTTAATCCACTTTAATCCGAAGGAAAACCCAGCGTTCTGGGCGAGCACGGAGGCCCCTCCCCTACGAATTGTGGTAGGGGAGGGGCAGGGGATGGTGTGTGCCTACCCTGATTTGCTGGATAAATGGGACTTTGGGGGAGAATTTGGCATTTACGGTATCAATAGCTCAGATAAAGGGTTTCAGCTTTTCTTATCCCGAACTGACGTTAACCCGAACTCATTTAAGAGGGGCTATTTGCTGTAGTAGAAAGCAATTTCCTTGTCTTTAAGTGGGTTAAATCCAGCATCCGCAAGCATATGATTGAGTTCGTCTTTGGCAATATGTTTTGCGCCAATGCGGACAATGCGCGATCGCATGGTATTGGTGACACCACTACGTTGGCGACCAGCCTCGATCGCCATCACCTTATGGTATAGATCCAATTTTTTGGGGTCGATCGCAGAGCCATCAAAATCGATACCCTGGGAGATCGCCACATCAATGGCATCAGCACCCGTAGTCGATGGTGAAGGAGATTCGGCAGATGTTTCAGTAGACATAGTTTGTAAAACTTAAGAAATTAATTTTGCTACAGTCCAGCTTACTCAATCATGGGGATCGTGACCAGTGGGTTAAATGCTTGCCAGAATTTGCGATAGCTACAGGTATTAAGAAACGTCTAGTTTTGCTAAGATCGACCGTCACTTCAGGCTAAATTGAAATTAAGAAGTATTTAAATAGCTAATCCGTAATATGGTCGCCTTTAACACGACAAAATCACAAGAAATCTTTGCAGCCGCCAAAAACCTTATGCCCGGTGGCGTTAGTTCACCCGTAAGAGCATTTAAATCTGTAGGCGGGGAACCTGTGGTGTTCGATCGCGTGCAGGGGGCTTACGCATGGGACATCGATGGCAACAAATATATTGACTATGTGGGCTCATGGGGCCCTGCGATCGTCGGTCATACTCACCCCGAGGTCATTGAAGCTCTCCATCAGGCACTAGCGCATGGGACGAGTTTTGGTGCGCCCTGTGTCTTAGAAAACCAGCTTGCCGAAATGGTCATTGACGCAGTGCCTAGCGTTGAGATGGTACGCTTTGTCAACTCTGGGACTGAAGCCTGTATGTCGGTTTTGCGCTTGATGCGTGCGTTTACAGGTCGAGATAAAATCATCAAGTTTGAAGGCTGCTATCACGGACATGCTGATATGTTCTTGGTGCAAGCAGGTTCGGGCGTGGCTACCCTTGGCTTGCCCGACTCCCCTGGTGTGCCTAAGTCTACGACTGCAAACACTCTGACTGCGCCTTACAACGATCTGGAAGCGGTCAAAGCCCTATTTGCGGCAAACCCTAATGAAATCTCTGGTGTGATTATCGAACCTGTGGTTGGCAACGCTGGTTGCATTTTGCCTAAGGCAGGATTTCTTCAAGGTTTGCAAGATCTCTGCCGCGCCAATGGAGCCTTGCTCGTATTTGATGAAGTCATGACAGGTTTTCGCCTTTCCTATGGTGGTGCTCAAGCCCGTTTTGGTGTAACGCCTGACCTCACTACCCTTGGTAAGGTGATTGGGGGTGGTCTTCCTGTTGGTGCCTATGGCGGTCGCAAGGACATCATGGCGCTGGTTGCCCCTGCGGGACCGATGTATCAAGCAGGTACATTGTCAGGGAATCCCTTAGCAATGACAGCGGGTATCAAAACCCTAGAGATTCTGAAGCGACCTGGTTCTTACGAATATCTCGACCAAGTTACAAAGAAATTAGCCGATGGAATGCTCGCGATCGCCCATGAAACAGGCCATGCTGCCACGGGCAACGTTCTTGGAGCCATGTTTGGTATGTTCTTTACCAGTCAGCAGGTCTATAGCTATGAAGATGCCAAGACGAGCGATACCAAAAAATTTGCCAAGTTCCATCGTGGCATGTTAGAGCATGGAGTTTACTTAGCACCTTCACAATTTGAGGCTGGTTTCACATCCTTAGCGCATACGGATGCCGATCTTGAAGCAACCCTAGCCGCAGCTCGTGCAGTTCTATCTCAAATTAGTCCTGCATAGGAACGCTTTCGTTTCTCAGAGCAGAAGGGAGATTCTCTCCCTTCTGCTTTCCTTTTGCAAGAGGGCTGGGGGAATCTTGGGGGTATAGCGTTTCAGGTTTTCTTATTCCAAGCTGATACCAATTTCTCTTAAATTTGTGCAACCCCAATTCAAAATGGGCTCTTCATTTCTTTTTGCTACGAGGTTTCTTTTTAGGCAACGGTAATTCCGCTGCGGAGATTTTTATGAGATTGGTCAGCCATCTGCGATCGTCCCACTTGTCACCTGAAATCAAAAGGCATGGTTTTGCGGTGGGGTAGGGAAGTCCCTCGTTAAATTCACCGATGAATGCTTTACCCGCATCAGTAGGTTTGACAAACAGTTGGTCGTCACAAACTAAAGCCACCATTTTTCCGTCGCAATATATTCCGTATTCGCCAAACATCTTTTTTGCAGAAACTGACCCTGCTTCTGCAATTTGATCGAGAATGTAATCAACGGTGCTTTGCTGAGATGCCATACAAAATCTCCAAGTTTTACTTGTTTGCGTGTGTTTCTCCAGCAACAATCACTCAAGTAGCTCTAGTAACTCTGCTTCAGATAGGCAAGTAATGCCTAAAGATTGGGCTTTGGTCAACTTAGAACCAGCTTCTTCGCCGACCACAAGATAGTCCGTCTTTTTGCTAACGGAGTCTGTAACCTTGCCACCTGCTGTTTGAATTTTGGCTTTCGCCTCGTCACGTTTTAGCGTGGGGAGCGTGCCCGTGATCACAAAAACCTTACCCAGTAAAGATGCGTTTGTTGCGATCGCCTTGGCTTCGCCGATGAGTTGGAGCCCTGCTTGTTGTAGACGCACGATCGCTTGTTGACTTTCGGGCTGACGAAACCACTCATAGACGGCTTGGGCAATTTCAGTACCAATGCCATAGACCGAAGCGATCGCTTCGGGTTGGGCCGCAGCCAATTGTTCTACGCTAGAAAAATTTTCGGCTAATAGTTGGGCATTGACGCTACCAACATGGCGAATTCCCAAGCCATAGAGAACTCGCGACCAAGGTTTTTGCTTTGACTGCGCGATCGCTTCGATAATTTTATCAGCGGACTTTTGACCCATGCGCTCTAGGGTCATCAGCTTTGCTACGGTGAGTTCGTAGAGATCGGCAACGGATTTGACGAGATCGGCGCCAACCATCTGGCGCACGAGTTTTTCGCCAATACCATTGATATCCAACGCATCGCGGCTGACCCAATGCTCGATCGCTCCTCTGACTATGGCAGGACAGGTCGGATTCACACAGCGGGTCACGGCTTCCGTTTCTGGTTTGATTACGGGCGATTGGCACTCAGGACAATGCCTTGGCATCTCCACCTTTTCCGCTGTTGACGGACGCAGTTCCACTAGTACCCGCACCACTTCGGGAATAATTTCGCCAGCTTTGCGAACTACGACTGTATCGCCAATGTGTAGATCCAATTCCGCAATCCGATCGCTGTTATGCAGCGTGGCACGAGAGACGGTCGTCCCTGCTAGCAACACGGGGTCGAGTTCGGCAACGGGAGTCAATGCGCCCGTGCGTCCCACCTGTACAGTCACAGCCAGAAGTTTGGTTGGCAATTCTTCGGCGGGATATTTCCAAGCGATCGCCCAACGTGGAAATTTTTGGGTAAACCCTAATCGATCTTGTTGCGTAAAGGCATCGATTTTTACCACCATGCCATCGGTCATGTAGGGCAGTTGAAACCGCTCTGTCTCCCAGCGATCGTAAAAGGCTTGGACTTCTGCCAGTGAGTGGCAAAGCTGTTTGTTGGGATTCACGCGAAATCCCATGTTTTGCAATAATTCCAAAGATTCCCATTGAGATTGGGGTAATGGAAGTATGTAAGAAGTCGGAATATGTAGCGTGTATGCAAAGAAATCTAACCGTCTCTTTGCCACGATCCGCGCATCTAACTGACGCAGCGTTCCCGCCGCCGCATTCCGGGGGTTGGCAAATAGCGCTTCTCCCGATCGCGATCGCTCTGCATTAATTTCATCAAACACTTGAATCGGTAGAAATGCCTCACCGCGCACCTCGACTACGGGCGGTGGATTTTCGAGATTTAGCCGCAGGGGAATCGAACGAATCGTGCGAATATTCTGCGTGATATCTTCGCCAGCGACACCATCGCCGCGCGTTGCCCCCCTTACCAATAAACCATTTTCGTAGGTGAGTGCGATCGCCGAGCCATCAATCTTAAGTTCGCAGACTGAAGCAAAATTTACCACCTGTTCGTCATCTTCCCTAATCGCCTTGAGACAGCGTTCTTGCCATGCTGCCATATCCTCGCTGGTAAAGGCATTCTCTAAACTATATAGAGGAATATTATGCTGTACTGAGACAAACTGTGAAGCTGGACGTTCTCCAACTCTTTGGGTAGGACTATCCGATGTAATCAGTTCGGGATATTGTGTTTCTAGATCTTGAAGTTCGCGATAGAGCCGATCGTAAACAGAATCGGCTAGCTCTGGAGCATCAAGAACGTAATAGGCATAGCTAGCTTTTTGCAGCACTGCCCGCAACTCTTCGATACGTTGTCTCATTGCTGTAGGTAAGGATATAAAAAGCGAACTTCGATGGAATCGCTAAATCAATATTCGGCTCAGGTGTTGCATTAATTAATATTCAATCGTCATGCTGTCAAATGGATTCCCACTACTGCTTCTCACCGTTTTTACCTGTCTAGTTTTTTGAGCCTTGACCGTTGGCGTTGCATCCGTAAAAAAGTCAACATTGAGCGTATTTTCAGCCACATCTGACTCTAACTTTGCCAATCCTCGATCGAGCTCGCCCAGTCGCTGCATGATTTGTAGTTGGCGATCGCACAGCATCGCAAGTTCTTGATGCAGCCTTTCCTTTTCATTTGCCAGTTGGTGCATTTGAATGTAAATCGCCGAAGGGGATTTACGAGGGGGCATAGACCTTAGTTTCGGCTGTATGCGTCTGCGCGGAACGTTGGGGATACTCATAGGACTCACTATAGAGAGAATAGCTAGCGGAATCAGGGTGGAGTTTGGCAGCCACAGACATCAGGGTTTGGATTCGGTCGAGGAACTTGGTTGAAAGAATACTTTGTATAGCACAAAGACTACCAGAGCCATAATGCCTAGGGAGATAGCCGCCATCACTGCCTTAAACAAAATATTAAGAATCGTAAATGTAATGATGCCCACAACCGCGATCGCGATCACTTTGGTTGCCCCAGTTAAACTATTAATCCAACTAATCAGACTACCCAAGCCAGACTTAGCCGTATCCATATTGATGCCATCGACACCAAAGGGTGAGGAGTTTTGCGAGCTTTTTTCTGGCTCAGCCCGTTTTAGCGGCGGCTCGCTGCTTTTCATGTTCATTTCACGTTCGAGCTGACGAAAGCGCTCTTCAATATCGTTGGGGTTGCTCATGGGTTTACGTCCTTATTTTGATTGAAGCTATTTCTAGTTTATGCGTTCCTAGCTTATGCCAGCTTAATTTAGAACATTTCTCATCTAGAATTTACCCCACCCTAGCCCTCCCCTTGCAAAGGGGAGGGAATAAGATTTTCGATCTTCCCCCTTTGCAAGGGGGCATTAAAGGGGGTAAGTCCGACTTACTGGATAGCAACAGTAGTTTCTTGACTAGAAATATTCTTAAATGCTCCTAACATAATATATAGGCTGGAATGTTTAGGCTAGATTCTAAACATGAATGTTCGCGATCGCGAACATTCTATAGTGCACCTTAATTGTTTGCGAACGTAGTACGGGTTTCTAGCCCTTGCAGGCAAGATGCTTGCGCTACAAAATTAATTACTCACTTAAGAATTGCTATATACAGATTGCATCCTTTCGTGAAAACTACTACTCAGTGTTAATGCAAGGTGTTAATGCAAGTCCGTTTAGTTGAAATTACTAAAGCGTTATTATCTCAAATTCATGCCATCGATCGCACTTGTCTGGGGGGACTATGGAGTCTAGAAGCCTATGAGCGCGAGGTTTGCAGCCCCAATAGTTACCTCGTCGGCATTATGTCCCCAGAAAATGTAATTTTGGGGTTTGGCTGCCTTTGGTCAATTCTGGAAGAAGCGCACATCACGATTTTGGCAGTGAGACCAGAATATCAACGACAGGGGCTAGGTAGTTATCTGGTTTGGGGCTTGCTAAAAGCCGCCCACGATCGCAGTTTAGAATGGGCAACCTTAGAAGTAAGAGCATCCAATCAACCCGCGATCGCACTGTATCAAAAATTTGGCTTTACCGAGGTCGGGCGGCGGCGCAACTATTATCAAGTCACGGGTGAAGATGCATTGATTCTTTGGTGTAAGGGCACGCATACACCAGCGTTTGGAAAATCTTTACAAATCTGGCAGCAAGACCTCATCCAAGTTCTAGCTAGTAAAGGTTGGGTTGCGCAAATTTAGCGCAAATTTAATTGCGATAAATCGGAATTTGGTATTAGGCTGAATGCATCATTATTAAATTACTGAATTACAGACGAATAGATCTATTCAGGAGTACCCGTGACGAATCGTGAAATAGAGGAATCGCTTTTAAACACGCTCAATGCCTATGTGCGACATTTTGACATACCAAACTCTCGTGAAGACCTCCTCGCGATCGCTAGTTCAATTTTGACTTTTCAGCAAAAACAGGGAATTCTAAAAGCGATCGCTCCCGAGCAGGTTGATGCGTTGATTCAGCAAGTAGTCAATCAGTTCGAGCCGACGAATATTACAACTTTCCTTGTAGACTCAGCTACTGATACCTTGGTTCAACAGGTAAATGCGTGGCGCGAGTCTTTAGGAAATCAAGTGCTCAATAGCCTCAATGCCTATGTCCAAAAATTTCAGCCTGACAAGACATTAGATTTAACCGAGACGATTGCATCAATTATTCCTTTGATCGAGAATATTCAACTTCATCAAGTCGAAGCCAAATCTCTGATTCAGCGGGTAAAGTCGCAATTTAATTGGCAAAATGCTTTAGAGCAAGCGATCGGAGCTGGGCCCCTTGCGATCGCAGAGAAACTGGCAAAGCTGTTGCAGTTTGGCAACCTTGAGGGTCTCTTAAAGGAAACAGTTTTAGCAAATCTTTCAGGGCTCGATCGGACCCTGGAGACCGTCACAGAATCTCTGGTCAATACGGAACTTTCAAAAATCCTTGGTAATCATGCGCTTCAGTTCGATCTCGATCTAAACACCGATCTGGAATCTCGACAACTGTTGGTCAAACAGGTAACGCTTAAACTCAACCTCATGCAGCGATCGCCATTGCCTTCAAAGAGTGTCCAAGAAATAGCCAACCAAGTGGATAGTGAGATTGAACGCCTTAAGGCAGGACGACCGAAGGAATTTGAGATTTTCAATCAACCAAAACCACCTATTCTCAGAGATTTAAACGTTGATATTTCAAAGCCAAAAGGAGATTTGAATTAACTTCAATGTAACGTGACTTGAAATGCCTTGGCATCAAAATCCTGAAATGCTAGGCTTTGAGGATTTCTTAGATCGTATAAAAGGTAATTTTCATGACGACTTACTATCCACTGGCGATCGGGAATACATGGACTTATCGCATGAAAGACGGTCAAACTTTAAGGGAGAGACTTGGGAAATCAAGTACAAGGCAAATAATATTGGTTGAATTGAACCATCGTTGCATCTAAACCATAGCTTCTCAACAAATCAGAACAGCTTACTGCCGTAGTTCACAGCATAAAACCAGATCAAGGCAATTAGAATCATCGGATAGAGAATTCGTGCCGAAATATTTAAATATTTGAATGCTCGTTTATATCCCTCTTTTTCTAATTTTGCGCCGATCGCCGTGACGATAATGGGAATTAAACACAGCCCAAAATAGGTGTAAAAGATATATTCAAGCGCCACGGTGTAGCCCACTTCGGGCAGTTGATTATTAAAAGATAGCAGCAGCACGATTCCCGATAGCAGCGCTGAGGCTGGAGCCATTGTACGGGGCACGAACATATTATAGGGAAAGAAGAGCGCACAATAGGTCAGTAACGCCAGCAAGATCAGGGGTAGTAAGTTCTTGGCGAGGAAAACCAAGGTCTTCCGTTTTAGGGTCATGCGAACGCTAAATCCGGGGTAGTCAACCTGTGTAGTGGACTGAAATAGATCGGGATCGCCTTGCGTAGAACTACTACGAGAAGTGTCTTGGAAGTAGGACATTTCTTTAAAATCCCAAAGTTGCAGCCCCTGAAACGGTTTGCGTTGAATCGCATCGGGTTTCGGCAATTTCAGACCCAGCGTATCAATTACATAAACGAGGCGATCGCTGGATAGATTGGGGTTGTCAAAGCGCAGGGTGAGATTTTGCGAATCAAAGGGATAGTCGCGAAAATCAAAGGCATTGCGAAACTCGCCGCGCACGCGATAAAGCCGATAGTTGATGCCATTGCCGACAGTTTGAGCTTTGAGTGGTGCTTTCGGATCGAAGATGGGAGCGGTGGGGTTAACACTATTCGCTAGGGCATCGGGAAATTGAATCTGCACGGGATCGTCATTGCCATTAAAACGGAACCAAATATAAAAATCAGTGGTAAAGCTAGCCTTATCGATACGGTTCAGCTTATTGAGGTCAATGCCCGTATAAACCACCCGTTGCCGCCAGAAAAACTGATCGCCCGCTTGGACGATATTTCCTGCTTGTAGTTCGGCAGGTAAGTTTAAACTTTTGGGATTGGCGATCGTCGTAAACTGCTGAGAAGCCGAAAGCAATTTATAGTCTTGAAACTGTGCCACCCGTACAGGTTGGTCGCTATCGCGGTTGGCATTAAAGTAAATGGGGCCAGTCAGTCCGCGCAATGCCACTTTACGACTATTTAAACTACTGAGTGCCGTGTTGACCAACTCGCGATCTTTACTGACACTAGCAGGTGTAATTTGCAGATCGGATTTACGCAGGGCATCGACAGCCGCGATCGCGGCTTCATAAAATTTTCCACCTAGATAGGAGGGCAACTTACCATCATGAGTTTTTTGGTAAGCATTGACAAATTCTTGGGCATCCGCGCCAGCACTATCAAACAAGAGCGGCGAGGCGACGTACATCCCATCGGTAAAGAACCCAGGATCTTTTTTCTCTTCGTCATACTTATCAAAGCGTTTGGCAAAAGCTTCGCGGGAAAGGGCTTGATCGCCTAAGACAGGAGTTTTGAGTCCGCGCTGTTTGAGTGCCACCAAAAAATCTTCTGCCACATCTTCTTTGGTGAGGGTGAGAAAGAGAATGCCTGGATCTGGCTCTGCTGCTAGCTCGTTCAAAATCTGCTGAATCGATTGCTTGCGATTATTGGGATCGGAATCCAGCGCCCATGTCTTCTTGACCGTTCCATTTGCCCCAAAAGCTGTTTTGATCCGTTCCGATTGCACTTGTTCATTTTTACTGGCATTGTCATAGACAATGGTGGCAGTCTTAAACTGCAAAACCTGTTGGGCGTATATGGACAGAACGCTTGCTAGGGTGGAGTTGGTGTAAACCATCCGAAAATAGTAAGGGCGATCTGCCGTTACTTTTTCGTTGTTCGCCGTTCCCGTAATCGCGGATAGTTTGTTGTCTTGATAGATACTTCCCGCTGCGATCGATGCATCCGATGTCCGATGTCCGAGGACAATAAGGGCTTGGGTTTTGACAATCTCTTGCGCTACCTGCTGCGCTCCATCGGCACTGCCTTTATCATCATAGGTCAGCAATTTAATCGGATGTCCGTTGATGCCTCCTTCTCGGTTGACGATATCTGCATACAACTGGATGCTATCTACCATCTCTTGACCGCCACTCGCGCCGCTCCCTGTAAGTGGGGCAGCAACGGCGATCGGAATGGCGATCGCATTGTCCGCCTTAGGCGATCGCGGCATAAGCAAAGCGATCGTAATCACAAGAAACATTGCTGCTAAAGCAATGGCGATGAATTTGGCGAGACGGTTAGTTTTAAAGAAGTCAGAAACGGTTTGCATGATTCTAGTGATGGTGGCACACAGATCAAACTTTACACTGACTTTGCATGCGGCTAAGCCTGAAATTATGATTCTGGGTGATAATTAAATTCAAGCAAAAGCAAAGTCTTCAGAAATCAACCGCTTCAATTTATGACAAATTAAAGAAAATAAGCAAAAGATTCTATATATTTCTGATATTCCAATAAACATTTGATATTCTGATTTATTGAGAATAATTGATACCTTATTCAGAGCATATTATGGAGGCTCATACGTAGTTATTGATTTTCATTAAATCATCGTATCTTAAGGATAGGAGCGATCGCTATGATTACTCAAACAATGGTACAACCGTCTTCTTGGGTTGAAGGTAGCATTCAACTCCAAAAGGTTCGTGGACTCAATCTTTTTAAATTTACTGATGAACTTCAAGCCCGTCTAGAAACTCTCATCGATCGGCAAAAAACTGATATCCTCACTCCCGAAGAAACGGCTGAACTTGCAGGCATCACCGAACTCGATCGCATCTTTACTCTAGTAAATGCTCGAATCATTGCTGAGTCATGACCATCAGCACTATAAGTCGTCAACGTATCCGTAACCGTGCCAAATTTTTGTGCGAGTACTGCCACTCCTCCGAAGAAGCCAGTACCTCCCGCTTCACATTCGACCACCTCATCCCACAATCTCTTGGGGGCAAAGACAACGAAGACAATCTTGCGCTTGCCTGTCATCGCTGTAATGGTCGTCGCTACAACTTTACAGATGGCATCGATCCTGAGACCCAAGCAACGGTTCCACTCTTCAATCCTAGACAAAATAAATGGTCAGAACATTTCATCTGGTCAATTAACGGACAAAAGATTTTGGGTGTTAGCCCTATTGGACGAGCAACGATTGACCGTCTCGATATGAACGACGAGCGACATGATGATGCTTCTATTCAGCGTGCCCGTCGTCTCTGGATTCGCGGCGGATGGCATCCACCCATCCACGATCCACAACAGTCAGCTTGTTAACTCTTCTATGGGCATCTCTAAAAATACAAACAAGAGTAGGAAGGGATTTGAGGAAAATGAG
>NZ_JAZBJZ010000087.1:0-23011 GCF_036349135.1 Tumidithrix elongata BACA0141 | reverse complement strand
ACGCTGGTTTTAGTCTTAACACGCTCAAGACATTATTTAGAATGAAATAGCCCTGGCAGTCACCATAGATAAACCATATCAACTTAAGCTTATTTTCTCGTATGACTCCAATCGTATAAATTATATCTTTCTCTGTCCAGCGAATGTCTTCACAGTTTCGGCAAGCATTCGTAATCATTGGATCGTTTGATAATAGCCTTGATTTTGGATACGAACTATTTAAGGCAATCTGTGATTTTAGCGACTCTATTTTTTTAACCTCTATAGCATCACTATCTTTTAGAATTAAATCTGGTGGATTATTGGCATTGCCGATATATGAAAATACTTGAGAGTAAGTGTTTGTGTTTTCAGCATCTGAGTTGAGCGTATTAGCAAAGGCATCTTTGATAAAGGCTTCCAAAGCATCGCCAACTGCATTGATTCTATTCCTACCTCTGTAATAGCTCACTACATCCAAAATAGGAGAATGAATAATGTTGGAAATTGCTTGCAACAAATTTGCCATGATTTTTATCTAAAAATATCAAGAAAACAAATTATAGAGATTTTAAAGTTTGCGAAAAAGTGGATATGCTTGATAATACTTTTCAAAATGGCTTCAAATGTTAGACGACAATTAAGCCAATCTATCAAGATGAGGCTCTCAGTTAAGTTTGTGGTTGATTGAGTACCTACTAAAAATAATTAATAATTCTGTTTTCTCCATGCCAATAGTACTGACTTATCTAAACAGTCTAACTGCTTAACTATATTCAATATTTCAGAGAGTCTATCCTTGTAGTAAAAGCCTACGTCTATGCAAATTACATTTGACCTACCTGACGAAGTTGCGATTCAGCTTCAACCCTTTCAAGATAAGTTACCTCAAATTCTAGAATTGGGGTTACGAGAACTTAATGCGATCTCTCAAGACGGGTTCTCAGGCATGGCTGAAATCTTAGAGTTTCTAGCAAGCCTACCCACAAATGAAGCCATTATTGCCCTGCGTCCATCTGAATCCCTCCAAGCTCAAATTAGTATTCTGCTAGAAAAAAATCGAACCGTGGGGCTAACCCCAGCAGAAGAACAATTATGGCAAGGATACCAATACCTAGAGCATATTGTCAGAATGGCTAAAGCCAGAGCCTTTTTAAAGCTCAAGGAAACTCATGCAGAATGAGCAAAACCTACATTTCTGTTGCTCTACGCAGGGAGGTTTGCGAACGGGCAAAAAATCGCTGCGAATATTGTTTGATTCCTGATGTAGCTACTTTTGCACCCCACGAGATCGATCACATCATTGCCGAAAAACATGGTGGACAGACTGAATTGGAGAATTTAGCTCTATCCTGTAGTCTGTGCAACAAGCACAAAGGCAGCGATCTTGCCTCCGTCGATCCAGAAACAGGAAAAATTGCACCCTTATATCATCCTCGCCAAGACCTGTGGCACGAACATTTTTGTCTGAGTGGGGCTGAATTTGTGCCCTTAACCCCTATAGGTCGAGTTACAATTCGGTTGTTGAGGTTAAATCGTCCTGACAGAGTTGAGGAGCGTCAGCTTTTGCTACAGTCTGGAGCGATCGAGTAATTTAGCGAACATTCCCGAATAATTGATCTGAGTGCTCAGTAAAGCTAAAATTTGGAGTACTAATTTACAAATCAGTAGACTATAAGATATTTGAGAATAGGGGTCTAAAATTATGAGTCTAAACAAAGTCAATCTGGTTGGGCGTGCAGGTAGAGATCCTGAGGTTAAGTATTTTGAGTCAGGCAAAGTTGTCTGTAACTTTACGCTTGCTGTAAATCGTCGCACCAGTAATCGAGATGAGCCCCCCGATTGGTTTGACTTAGAACTGTGGGATAAAAGCGCTGAAGTTGCTGCCAATTATGTCAAAAAGGGTAGTTTGATCGGTATCACGGGCTCCTTAAAATTTGACCGTTGGCAAGATCGCAATACCGGGGAAGAGCGGCAAAAACCTGTAATTCGTGTAGAGCAGCTAGATCTCTTAGGCTCAAAGCGAGATAACGAATCTGCTAGCACTGGTTATGACGATGACTTTTAACCCTTGCCCTGCAAAATAATCTGGGTTGGTGGTTGGTTTTCTGTTCCTTTAATTTCGGTTTCCCACCCTAGAAACTATATGCAGTGATGTAAAAATACATATAAGTCTAAATTTTGACAACAAAGAAACCTATGTTTGACATCCACGAACTAAATGCTAGTGACAACACACTATTAGCCTACTTACAAAACCAACCCCCTGACGCATTGGCAAAAGTGGCGCAATCTGTGAGTCCAGAGGTAAAACAGATCATCTCGCAAAATATTCAAAATCTTGTTGGGATGTTGCCCCCTCAGCACTTTAATATCAGCATCACCACCGATCGCGAAAACCTAGCAGGGTTGCTAGGTTCGGCAATGATGACTGGTTATTTTTTAAAGCAAATGGAAACTCGGATGCAGTTAGATCACAGCTTCTCTACGCATGCTCATTTAGAAGATGAAGTTTGAGGTTCTTCGTGATTCTCTAACTCGGACGCTGAATTAGAAAGTTCTGTTTGATGCTTTAGCTCGGTTTTTGAGGCATCCTTGGGGGCATGCCCATGAAAGCGAATTCCTAAGAATACATCGTACATAAAGCTACCAAAGTCTGGGAATTTGAGCAGACCGAGCGTTTGGGGGGCTCCATTCGCATCGAGCAGATGCTTCATCTGATAGTAGCCTTTTTGGTAATAGTACCAAGGGATCGAAGGCCAGAGATGGTGGACGAGATGATAGTTTTGTCCCAACAACAAAATGTTCAGGAACCAGCCAGGGTAAACCCTAGCGTTTTTCCAACGAGATTTATCAGCAAAAGGGCGATGGGGCAGATAGTCAAAGAAAAGCCCTAACATCAAGCCCATGATGCCCGCAGGCACAAACCAATAGGTCAGAATGTAATTAATAAAGCCCAATTCAAATCCAGCAATTAGTACTGCAACAAGGATAAGGCGGCTAATTCCCCATTCCACTAGTTCGTGATTGCGCCACAACCGACGTTGGAAGAAAAACACTTCATGATAAAAAAAGCGCACAGCGATCATCCATAATGGCCCGCCCGTAGACACAAAATGGTCGGGGTCATTTTCTGGATCGTTGACATGGGCGTGATGCTGCATATGTACGCGCGTAAACACAGGATAGACAAATCCTTGGAGTACGGCTGAAATATGCCCCATAGCAGCATTCACGATCCGATTGCGATGTGCTACCCCATGGGAGGCATCGTGGATGACTGTGCCCAAAACATACAGCGCCACAAAGTTACATATAAATACAATCCAATGAGACCAGTTCCACACCCAGTAGCCTGTTGTCGAGGCGATCGCTAGACAAATTGAGCCGAGCAGTAGACATAAAGTTGGGTTCAATATGTCTGGCGGCCCCATTAAATCTAGCGGAACAGTCAGGGCTTTCCCTGTCTGCTGCATGTTCACACTCCTTACTTATCCAATGACGTTAAACAAAAATAAAAAGAAATTTATGACTTAGAAAAGCAAATAACTCTTCCGTAGTATAACGTTACACCATTGCACATTGTATAGATTTATTACACGGTTTTGAATTAGAGTCAAAACCTGCATTCACAAAAGGTTTGAGCCGTTGGATTTCTAGGTAGTGCAATGGCGTGCAGAATTTAATCAGAGCAAAAATTACTAAATGATTGTGTTATCTGGAATCGTAGCACCCTTCATCACAACAACGATGCCACTACGAATGCAGAAACCTTTGTCTTCACGCGTCGAATCCTGTACGTGATCTTTGTTGATAATCTGTACGCCCTTGCCAATACGGACATTCTTATCAATAATGGCGCGACGGATCACAGAGTTTTCGCCAATTCCCAGAGGCACTTTCGATGCTTTGCGATCGGAGGCAAGATGATCGTTGGTTTGATAAAAATCAGCTCCCATCAAGAGCGTATCTTCGATTACGCAGCCCGCTTCAATAATTTGGCGAATGCCTACAATTGAGTTGGTAATTGTGGCTCGATTTAAGATTGCCCCATCGCCAATGATCGAATCTTTAACTTGGCAGTCATGTAACTTGCTAGGGGGGAGATAGCGCGCGCGGGTATAGATTGGGGCATCGACATCGTAAAGGCTAAAGGGTGGCTCGGGTTCGCGGGTTAATTCAAGATTGGCGTGATAAAAGGACTCAATGGTTCCAATATCTTCCCAATAATCAGAAAATAAATGCGCCTGAACGTTAAAGCGACCGATCGCACTAGGAATAATTTCTTTACCAAAATCAGTGAAGTGCTTGTTCTCATTCAGCAATTCGATCATTGCTTCTTTTTTAAACACATAGATCCCCATAGAAGCGATGAAGGGACTGTATTTTGCCGCTACAGGATCTAACCCTAACGCTGTGGTGTCAACCATCATTTGTTCGAGTTCTGAGCCTGTTGGCTTTTCTTTGAAATTAATTACTTTGCCGTCTCCATCGATTTTGAGCAGCCCAAATGCTGAGGCTTTTTTGTGATCGACGGGTAAAACAGACAGGGTAATATCCGCATTGGTGCTGCGGTGGCGATCGATAAAATGGCGATAGTCCATCCGATATAAGTGATCGCCAGACAGGATCAAATATTCGCTCACATCCCAAGATTCTAATAACCAGAGATATTGACGCACTGCATCGGCAGTCCCTTGAAACCAATCAGGATTTTCGGGGGTTTGTTGGGCAGCAAGAATGTCAACGAAACCATCTGAAAAGGTTGAAGGGCGGTAGGTTTGGGTGATATGTCGGTTGAGTGAAGTTGAGTTAAACTGCGTTAAAACATAAATTTTCTCAATATCCGAGTTGATACAGTTACTAACTGGAATATCGATTAATCTATATTTTCCAGCTAGAGGTACTGCTGGTTTTGCTCGCCGCTTTGTCAACGGATATAGACGCGAACCCTGTCCGCCGCCCAAAATTACTGCCAGAACTTTTTTCATACTTTTTTTGACTCTTTCTCTAGCTCTAAACTTGCATCGCTTAATGTTGAACCTCGCTATTTACCATTGTCTGTTGATGTGGTGATGCTTGGCAAGTCAAGATCGATCTTCCTGTGATGTTAGGGGATCGTCATAAAGTTTTTAGGTTGGGGCAGGTTGAATGTGTTAGTCCGCTGAAATTACCAGTTAGAATAGAAAAGCTGCACTAATTCTCTCCCTCCAAAGGGGACTCTCCCATAACGCTATGTCTCGCCCCATTGTTGCTATTGTCGGTCGCCCTAATGTGGGCAAATCTACCCTCGTCAACCGTTTAGCAGGGGAACGCATAGCCATTGTGCACGATCAGCCTGGGATGACACGCGATCGCACCTATCGAGAATGTTTTTGGGGAGCCCATGAATTTACCGTAGTCGATACAGGTGGATTGGTGTTTGCCGATGATACCGAGTTTTTGCCCTTGATCCGCGAACAGGCATTTACGGCGATCGCGCAGTCCTGTGCCGTAATTTTTGTTGTAGATGGGCAAGAAGGACTCACGGCTGCGGATTGGCAAATTGGTCAATGGTTGCGGGAGCAATCTTTACCTGTTTTACTCGCGGTGAATAAGTGTGAGTCGGCTAACTCTGGTTTAGCACTGGCAGGCGAATTTTGGCAGTTAGGTCTGGGCGAACCGATCGCGATGTCAGGTATCCACGGTAATGGTACGGGTGAGCTACTCGACGAATTGGTCAAGCATTTCCCTGCCCCAGATCAGGTAGAACCTGAGCCCGAAGAGATTAAGGTAGCGATTATTGGTAGACCCAATGTGGGTAAGTCCAGCCTACTCAATGCCTTTACAGGCGAGAAACGGGCAATCGTGAGTCCGATTTCTGGAACGACACGAGATGCGATCGATATGGTTGTCTCTAGAGACGAAAAACGCTATCGGCTGATCGATACCGCAGGGATTCGGCGCAAAAAGAATGTGGAATACGGTCCTGAGTTTTTTGGCATCAACCGTGCGTTTAAAGCGATCGAACGTTCTGACGTGGTGCTGTTGGTGATCGATGCCGTCGATGGCGTGACCGAGCAAGACCAAAAACTAGCAGGACGAATCAATGAAGAAGGTCGTGCCTGCGTGATTGTGGTGAATAAGTGGGATGCAGTAGAGAAAGACTCTTACACCATTTATGACTACACTCAAGAAGTCAAGAGCCGCATGATGTTTCTTGACTATGCCCCGATTATTTTTGTAAGTGCACTTACAGGGCAGCGCGTCACCAAGATCCTCGATCAAGTCGATATTGTCGCCGAGCAACATCGTCGCCGCGTATCTACAGCGGTCTTAAATGAAGCCTTGACGGAGGCAACCTCTTGGCATTCCCCTCCTTCTAGCCGTCAGGGCAAACAGGGCAAAATCTATTACTGCACGCAGGTGTCCAGTGCGCCGCCTGCGATCGTGTTGTTCGTTAACGATCCGCAGCGATTTAACGATAACTATCGCCGCTATATCGAAAAGCAGTTTCGTTCGGCATTAGGATTTGAGGGAACACCGCTCCGCCTCATGTGGCGCGGCAAAAATCAACGCGAAGTCGAGCGCAGTTCTAACCGAGCTACCAGAGTTTAGCCCCAATTTACTTGCAATTGCAAAGACTAACTTTTCGGTGAATTGGCGATCGCTATTTGGCATTTTTTAAGATGTCATGATTCTATTTGGGATGAGAATTGTTGCTGCCACAACATCATTGATCATTTTCAGCAGGACAAAGTATGATCGGTTGATACAGTTTTGGCTTTAGTAAGTCATCTAAGATGTCTTTGGTGTTGTTTGTCTTTCTTCACGGCACTAAAGTACAGCATCGCTATAGTTGGCTTTATTACTTTGGTTTGTTAACAAGATTTTGTTGGCAATCTATGTTGCGGTTTGTTAATACTTGATTTCGAGTCAGAGGGGCAATCATTCAGAGTTTCTGGGAAAGTAATTGGAACTCAACTTTGTTGAATCTAATTATTTGACCTAACCTAAACCTCTGATTGAGTTTTTTCACGAACAGCTTAACGAATGTTGTAGGTGTAGCTGAGGAAAGTACAGATGCTACCAAATTATCAAGATACCCATGGTAGTCAGGTACTAGGGTTGATTAAAGCCTATCAAGACTTGCCATCTGCCAAGCTACAAAAGCAATTGGTAAAGTTGCATATTGGGTTGGTGCATACTGTAATTGACTGCCTACCCAATCAGACCGATTGCGGAGATAACGATCTACTCAAAGCAGGGTCAAGTGGGTTAAAACAGGCTTTTAAAGAATACGATCTCCAATCCGATCAAGATTTTCAGTATTTTGCCGTCTTACATATTCATAAACATATCCAAGTCTTTTTAGAGAAGCAGACTACTGGGGCAGACCGACAAACTAACCCATCCGATCAGTCTGATTTCTGTGAAATTTCTCCTGAGGCTGCCCAACATTACGAGACTCAAGCCTCTCAACAACAACCCAAATACCAGAGTTTTCGGTTAGCTAAAGAAGATACTGAAGTCTTACAACAGGTTTTACGTAACCTTGAGGAACGGGCACTGAAAGCTCCTGAACCCAAATCTGAACCAACTTCTGCAAAGTCTGAGGCAAGACCTGAAGCAAGACCTGAACCGATACCTATAAAGCCCGAAGCAAGACCTGAGTCAAAAATTGCATCAAAATCTAAAATAAAGGCTGACTCCGATGACACGACTGCTTCTGGGCAACTTAAGCAAGAAACCTTAGAGCTATTACAGGCCTATCGTCAACAACCTACGCCCCAACTCCGCAATCGTTTGGTCAGTCTCAATCTTGGGCTAGTTAGAAAAGAAGCATACCATTGGGTCAACCAATGTACGGAAGGATTTGAAGATTTAATGCAGGTAGGCTCGATTGGATTGATTCGGGCGATCGAGCGGTTTGACATGGAAAGGGGGCATGCCTTTAGCTCCTTTGCCGTACCCTATATTCGGGGAGAGATTCAGCATTATCTGCGGGATAAAAGTCCCACATTGCGCGTTCCGAGAAGTTGGCTGACCATTTACAATCAAGCTTGCAAAATAATTCGCGAACTGCGGATAAACTTACGTCGCGAACCGTCTGACCTAGAAATTTCCAAGGCTCTAGACATTCCACTTACAGAGTGGCAAGAAATTAAATTGGCTTGTCAAAATCGCGCTCCCATTAGCCTCGATACACCGATTGGTGACGGCGATGAGGATTCGACCTTGGGTGACTTGATGACCGATACAAAATATCGCAGTTTTCAACTGGCGCAAGAAGATAATATGCGGTTGCAGCAAGCCCTCGATCTCTTAGAAGATCGGACGCGCCAAATTGTGGAATTTGTATTTCTTAAGGAGTTTACCCACCGAGAAGTTGCAGAAACCTTAGGAATTAGTGTCGTAACTGTTTCTCGACAAGTAAAAAAAGGGCTGAGTCTGTTAAAAAACATCATGACCGCCCCTTTAGATTAATATTCAAATTTAACGTATTGTTGGCTGAGCCGAGTTCAGTGAGCGACGTCGAACTGAGCCAAAGTCAACTACTACAGAACTAGAGAGGAACTGTTGCTTGCAAGCGAGCGCGAGCAGTTTTCACAGCTTGTTCAGCTTGAATTTTGCCTTGCTTATCGTCTTCTTTGAGTGAAGCAAGTTTTTGCTCGGCGGCAGTAAGCTCGGTGCGCGCAGTTTCGGCATCGATATCTTTACCTGCTTGAGCGCTTTTAACGAGAATCGTGACTTCATTGTCTTCGATTTCAGCAAATCCACCTGTTAGGGCGATCGCTGCCCAAGTGCGGTCTTGTCGATAGCGCAGCACACCGATATCCAGTGCTGTAACTAAAGGCGCGTGATTGGTCAAGATACCAAGTTGCCCAGTCGTGCTTGGCAAGATAACTTCTTCAGCCTTAGCATCGAGAACAGTGGAACCTGGGGAAATAATTTTTACAGTTAATGTCATATTTCAGTTGTCAGTTGTCAGCGATCGGTAGATGTCACGATCAGTTGTCAGTGGTTTGTATGAAACTTACACCGACAACTGACAGGGAATCTGAATAAGAATCAAACTAGGCAGATTTGAGCTTTTCAGCTTTGGCGATCGCTTCTTCGATGTTGCCCACCAAGTAGAATGCTTGCTCGGGTAGCTCGTCTAGCTCACCAGATAAGATCATCTTAAAGCCCTTGATGTTTTCTTCGAGGGTGACGTACTTACCGGGTGAACCTGTAAATACTTCAGCAACAAAGAAGGGCTGAGACAAGAAACGCTCGATCTTACGGGCTCTGGCAACAACGATGCGATCGTCTTCAGACAACTCATCTAAGCCTAAAATTGCGATGATATCTTGCAGCTCTTTGTAACGTTGCAAGGTTTGTTGTACTGCACGGGCTGTTTCGTAGTGCTCGGCACTGACGATGGTTGGTTGCAACATGGTTGACGTAGAATCCAGTGGATCGACCGCAGGATAAATACCCTTAGATGCCAAACCACGAGACAACACGGTGGTTGCGTCAAGGTGGGCAAAGGTGGTCGCAGGAGCTGGGTCAGTTAAGTCATCCGCAGGTACGTAAACAGCTTGTACAGAGGTAATCGAACCATCTGTGGTACTGGTAATGCGTTCTTGTAGATCGCCCATTTCTGTTGCCAGTGTTGGCTGATAACCTACAGCAGAAGGCATCCGACCGAGTAGTGCGGATACTTCAGAACCAGCTTGGACAAAGCGGAAAATGTTGTCGATAAACAGGAGCACGTCTTGCTTAGAAACATCGCGGAAATATTCTGCCATGGTTAGAGCAGACAGACCCACGCGCATTCTAGCTCCGGGGGGCTCATTCATCTGACCGTAAACAAGAGCGAGGTATTGCAGCACACCTGACTCTTTCATTTCATTGTAGAGGTCGTTTCCTTCACGGGTACGCTCGCCTACACCACCAAATACAGACACCCCTGAGTGCTTCTTCGCAATGTTGTTAATTAATTCTTGAATTAATACGGTTTTGCCAACACCAGCACCACCAAATAGACCGATCTTGCCACCCCGACGATAGGGAGCGAGCAAGTCAATGACCTTAATGCCCGTCTCAAAGGTCGAAGGCTTGGTTTCTAAGCTGGTAAATGCGGGAGCAGGACGGTGAATTGGGAAGGTTTCTTGCGTATCAACAGGACCCAACTCATCAATGGGCTCGCCTAAGACGTTAAAAATACGTCCAAGGGTAGCACTGCCTACAGGAACTTGAATGGGAGCGCCTGTATCTTTTGTTTCCATGCCTCGAATCACACCATCTGTGGTGCTCATTGCTACAGCACGAACGCGGTTGTCACCTAATAATTGTTGGACTTCGCAAGTGACATTGATATCCTGCCCTGCTTCATTCTTCCCTGAAATGACGATCGCATTATAGATTTCAGGCAGCTTGCCGTTGGGAAATTCCACATCGACAACAGGACCGATAATTTGGGTAATGTACCCTATGTTTGCTTTCTCTGCAGTTTGTACCATGCTTGCTGATTACTCCAGCCCTTTAACTCAAGTTGAATAAATGGAAACTCGTTCAAGATTCTTTACTAATGATTAAAATATCATTTTATGGTGACGCAGAAATTAAACCCTGATATTTTCTCGCTGCGCAAACTTGCGCCCATATTGTGAATCTTTATTGTGAATCTTTGATGTGACGCAGAGATAGTTTCGGAGAAGTCAAAATACGGCAGGGACAATACCCCTGTGATTGCCCTAGATACCACAGGGTAGGCACAGGGGTACTACCCCTACATCGGGTAATTTGTTTGTTGGAAATCTCCTTAAGACATCCCTTGAATCATGAAGTCAAAATAGGGTGCTGTGGTTTCAGCATCTTCTTTGCTCAACAATGCCAAAGCAGCGTCTTTGAGGCAACGGAGCGAATCAGCCATGCCACTGACTGGGACACCCAAGGAGTTGTACATTTCCCTTGCGCCTAGAATACCAATTTGGTCGATGAGTTCTTGGTCGCCTGATAAAACACCATAGCTGGCTAGGCGAACATACCAACCAAAGTCGCGCAAACACTGGGCGCGTTGCTTTTGTCCGTAGGCATTACCACCGGGAGAAATGTAGTCAGGATGTAATTTCCATAGTTCAGCACTGGCTTTTTTGACAATCTTATCTGCATTTTCGGCAAGCGTGGTGGCGATACGAATCCGTTGGTTACCGGTTTTCAAAAAATTATTGATACCTTGCAATTCGCCCAGTGTGGGGTAACGAAGTTCGTCGTCTGCTTTCGATAAAACTTGACTTACTACACTCATAAATTAAGATGGTTTTTCATATTTTCATTCAGTTTACCAAAAGCGGTCTCAGCAGGATGTCCCAAACGATAAGATTTGCAGAAACGATCGCTTTACCTTAGTTAAGTTTTTATTAAAACCCTAAAACTGCTCCCTCTCGCCGAGGATCGGCTGCTCCTTCAAGACTGCCATCTGCCTTGACTACAATGAGGTTGGCATGTCCCCAGTTACTGCGCTCCTCGATTTTGTGCCCTCTTTGCCGCAGATCGTCTAAGGTTTTAATATCCAAGCCCCAACGTTCGACGGATAGGCGATCGGGTAGCCATTGGTGGTGCAAACGCGGTGCGGACATGGCTGCACCAGCATCCATCCCATAAACCAATAGATGTAAGACAAGCTGTAAAACCTGCGTAATGATCGTGCTACCGCCCGATGAGCCACAGGCAAATTGCAAATTTTGCCGATCGCGATCGAAGGCAATGACGGGAGTCATGCTCGATAGAGGCGTTTTTTGGGGCGCGATCTGATTTTGGGTTCCGCCGACTAGACCAAATAGGTTGGGTGTATTGGGGGCGATCGCAAAGTCATCCATTTCGTTATTTAGCAAAATTCCCATGCTTGGCACAACCACGCTTGCCCCAAAAGGCCCATTGACAGTAAAGGTGAGGCTGACGGCGTTGCGATCGCGATCGATTACCGTCAAGTGACTGGTATCAAGGGATTCGGTTTGCGGTAAAAATGCCAATTTCCCGATTTGTTCGTACCTTTCTTGGGCATCTTCCTTGACGCTCAGCTTTTGCAAGGCTTCTGGATCGTAAATTTTTACTGATTGGGAGGGGGTTGCTTTGTGTAAGTCAATCTCTTGGCGACGATGGGCAGCGTAGCGAGGGCTAATCAAGGCAGCAGTGGGGACAGTCACAAAATCGGGATCGCCGAGATGAATAGCGCGATCGGCATAGGCAATCCGAAATGCCTCAGTTAAGAAATGTAACGTGTCAGGATGATGCCATCCGAGGGTTTGCCAAGATTTGCCATCCCCTAACATATTTAAAATTTCTAACAGGTGAACGCCGCCAGAAGAGGGGGGTGGCATTGAGCAAATGTAGGTTTGCATAAAATCGCCACAGAGGGGCGATCGCCAGATCGGTTTGTAAGCCTTTAAGTCTTCCTTGGTCACGATCCCACCGCGATCGCGCATATCGCGGGCGATCGCCTCGGCAATCTTGCCCGTATAAAAGTCTTGGGGTCTTCGCGCGATCGCTTCTAAAGTTTTAGCTAGGTCTGGCTGCTTGAGATATTCCCCGAGGGCGTAGGCTGAACCGTTGTGGGTAAACAATTCCTTAGCAGCAGGATTTTGCAGGATCGCCGCTTCCCGTAATTTTGCTAGTTCTACAAACCGCTGATTTACGGGAATACCCGCTCGTGCCAGTTGAATGGCAGGTTTGACCAAGTCTTGCCAAGCTAATTTGCCATGCAGGCGATGGACTTCGACTAGCCCAGCGATCGTGCCAGGGACAGCAACAGCTAAATGTCCGTTCAGACTCTGCCCAGCGCGCACATTCCCCACTGAATCTAGATACATATCGGGGGTTGCTGCTAGGGGCGCCCGTTCTCGAAAGTCTAGTGCCTCGATCGTCGGCTTAGAATGATGACCCGCTTGGGAATAGAGTAAAAATCCGCCGCCCCCAATACCTGCAGAGAAAGGCTCTACCACGGAAATTGCCAAGGTTGTTGCCACGGCTGCATCGACGGCATTGCCCCCTTGACGTAAAATCTGCAAGCCCACTTCACTGGCAAGGGGACTGGCTGAAGCCACCATACTGGTTTGGCTGCGTTGGGGTAAAAGGGTGGCTTGGGTTGAAAAGAATGGGAATAAAGCGATCGCGACGATCGCACTCAAACCAACAGTGATCGCCCTAGAAAGGATCTGCATAGATTCAAAGCGGTTACAGTAGTATTTATTGCTTTGCTTCCTATACTAGAGTTGTTAAAGTCTGTAAGTTACTTAAAGCTTTATCATTTTGAGCTAGCCAAGTTACAGTTTTATCCAACGCAAGTTATAGACTATTTGCTGAGTTCAACCCTAAATATCCCAAAACTGTTATGCCAGACGATAACGCCAGCGAATCCAAAAGCGATCGCAACGTAGAGGTAGATCCTGCTCTACTCGCAGAATTAGCAGAAGTTACCAACGATCCCAACCAAGTCATTGACATGGCAATTCGCCAGTGGCTACAAAGACGTGCGATCAAAGAGGCAGATAATTCTCGCCCTTTAACCATGAATCCTGTTGTGCCCCCCCGTGGCGAATGGAATGATTGAGGTCGATGGAATGCCTGAGCAATTGCGATCGTTCCTTTACAAATCTTTAACGAGTTCGTGAATTCTTTGCGATCGATTCCTTACAGTAAGTTTCTGGTGACCTAGGCTTGATGAAACATCCTGTAACTTTTCCAAAGAATTTATATGGACGACTTTTTCCTAATCAATAGCTTGTTTTTAGGGGTAGGCTTGCTGTATGTGGGACTAAGCTTGCCATTGATTGCAGAAAAGATTAAACCCAATAACTGGTATGGATTTCGTGTCGCTACAAATTATTAAGGACAAAAAAAGGGCGCATAGAATGCACCCCAATTTATTTTGTTCCAATAAAGAACTTCAAATAGAGAATTTAAAAACTATGTACCTACTGTCCAAGAATTCATGTAAGTAATTTGATCGTCTGTGAGCGTGTCGATCGTAATGCCGATCGCTTGCAATTTCAAACGAGCAATTTCTTGGTCGATGTCATAGGGAATGGAAATGACACCTGCATGGAGCTTGCCTTGATTTTTGACGAGAAATTCGCAAGCTAGAGCTTGGTTAGCAAAACTCATATCCATGACACTGGCGGGGTGTCCTTCTGCGGCTGCCAAGTTAACCAAGCGACCTTCGCCTAAAACAATTACAGACTTGCCAGACTTGAGCTTATATTCTTGGGTAGAGTTGCGGACAAAGCTGTTGGATACGCTTTGCTCGTTCAAGGCTACGAGGTCAATTTCTAAGTCAAAGTGACCAGAATTGCAAACGATCGCGCCGTCTTTCATTTGGGCAAAGTGTTCGCCACGAATCACATGCTTGTTGCCAGTAACGGTGATAAAAATATCGCCAATCGATGCGGCTTCAGCCATAGGCAGAACGCGGAATCCATCCATCACCGCTTCGATCGCTTTGACTGGATTAATTTCAGTAACGATGACATTGGCTCCCATGCCTCTAGCTCTAAGGGCAGCACCTTTGCCACACCAACCATAGCCAGCTACGACGATGACTTTACCAGCCAGCAAAATATTGGTAGCGCGGATAATGCCATCTAAGGTGGACTGACCCGTACCGTAACGATTGTCAAAGAAGTGCTTGGTTTCCGCATCATTCACAGCGATCGCGGGAAAAGTTAGCTTGCCATCTTTAAACATGGCATTGAGGCGAACTAGTCCCGTGGTGGTTTCTTCGGTGGTACCGATGATTTCAGGAAGCTGATGGGCGCGATGTAAGACAAGGCTGGTGGTGACATCACTGCCATCATCAATGATGATATTGGGGCGGTGATCTAGGGCAATTTCGACGTGACGGTGATAGGTAGCGTTGTCTTCACCTTTGATCGCAAATACGGGAATACCATAGTCAGCCACCAAGCAAGCGGCGACATCATCTTGGGTAGACAGGGGGTTACTGGCAATTAGGACGGCATCTGCACCAGAGGCTTTAAGCGCGATCGCCAAGTTGGCCGTTTCACTGGTGACGTGACAGCATGCGGCAATGCGAATACCAGCAAGGGGCTTTTCTGCGGCAAAGCGATCGCGAATTTGGCGTAAAACAGGCATTTCTCGACCCGCCCACTCGATGCGTTGCTTACCCAATGGGGCGAGGCTGAGATCTTTGACTTCATGCTTAACTGTGGTGTTTGCTTCGACAGTTGAGCGTATAGGTGTAGTTGTCATGGATTAGGTTTAGCGTGATTAAATTTGGACTGAGCTTAGAAGCGTTAATTTTTTGTTCTTCAACGAACAGTTCACCTAACAGTATAAATGCCCGCTACTCAAAGATCGCTTATAGGGCGATCGCTTTGCCCCAATCTAGACAGAATTCACAGTTGTTATTACAGCCTTGATATTCCGAATGGTTTTCTCCGCAATGCTTTTCCCGAATTCACGTCACTTCAGTCCAAAGATATGGATAACGATAAATAGGTCGGCAGAAAAGGTCAATGCACCCAAAAACATGCAAATAGGTAAAGTTAAAATCCAAGCGAGGAGAAGGTTTCTGACTGTATCTGTCTGAATGCCAGAACCATTTGCTATCATCGTACCTGCAATACCAGAAGACAGGACGTGGGTTGTACTCACAGGTAACCCGAAGCGATCGGCAGTCGCAATGGTGGACATTGCCACCAACTCCGCTGCGGCTCCCTGAGCATAGGTCAGATGTTCTTTCCCAATTTTTTCGCCGACTGTAACCACAATCCGCTTCCAGCCGACTATAGTCCCGAGACCAAGGGCAAGAGCTACGGCTACTTTCACATAGTCGGGAATGAATTCTGTGACTCTTTGTATTTGCTTTTTGTAATTGATCAATGTCTTCTGCTCGGCGGCATCAGCAAACATGCTTTGCCGATCTAGCTTGTCAATGGTTTTAGCCAGAAGATAGAAGTCACTGCGCAAGGAGCGGCGATCCTCTTTAGACACTTCCTGAAAGCTGTTCTTACCAATGAGTTTGTCAGCGATCGCGTGATTCTTTGCGGCTAGGGCTGAGAACGTGCGATCGCTAGCATTCCCCGACTTTAAGAAACTAGAAAGCTGCACATCAATTTCCTTGCCCTGTACTGATAGGCTAGGCGGTGAATGTTTGTCAAGGGTAACGACGGCAGCCTTTGATGCTTCCGATAAATTCACGAATGTAGGGGCATCTATACTCAAATCTAGGGCATAGATGCTAGGTAATATGCCAATTAAGATGAGCATGATCAAACCCATCCCTTTTTGACCATCATTGGAGCCATGGGCAAAACTGACACCCGTACAGGTCAATATCAGTAAGCCTCGAATCCATATTGGTGGAGGTGTTTCCCCTTCGGGCGATTGGTATAGAGCTGGATTTTTGAGCAACACCTTTGCTGCCAACAGGATTAGAGCTGCTGCCATAAAGCCGATCGGAGGTGAAAGCAATAGCGATTGAAAAACCTCGATCGCTTTTTCCCAGTTCACTCCTTCGCCAAATGCCGCTCCAGTAACTGCGGAATTTGCCAGGCCAACACCCAGAATCGAACCAATCAACGTGTGCGAACTGGAGGCAGGTAGTCCAAAATACCAAGTACTTAGGTTCCATATAATCGCTGAAATGAGCAGGGCAAAGACCATAGCAAAGCCAGCACCTGAGCCAGCGTTGACGACCAACTCAACAGGTAATAGCGAGATAATGCCAAAGGCAACTGCACCCGTAGAGGTCAATACCCCTATTAGATTCCAAATGCCAGACCACACAACGGCGTAGGTTGGCTTGAGTGTATTGGTGTAAATCACGGTTGCCACAGCATTAGCCGTGTCATGGAACCCATTCACAAACTCAAAGCCCAGTGCCAGTCCTAGTGCTAGTAACAGAAAGAGTCCATTAATCAGCGACAAGTCTCCAATTATTAGATCCATACAGCTCTTTTTAAGGTAAGTTCCGTTTTAGCCAGTGGGGAATAGGAATGAACTGTCCTATTTTCACCCAAAACGGTAGCGTACCTATTTGTAGTGCATCTTACCTGCAAAAGCTGCAAGCCCATATCTGGTTCGCAAACAATGAAGAATCGCTATCAAGCGATCGCATGGCAAAGAGATTAGTAGCTCATACCGCGATAGTACATTTGTCGCTTCATAGCATAGCGTTGGGCAAATTTGGGAATATCGCCGCGATGCCCCATTAAAATTACTGTATCGCCTTGATGCAGGATGCGATCGTGCGAAGGGTGGGTCACAATCTCACCATCTTCCTTACGAATTGCCACAACCACAAAGGCTCCCTTCCCTCGGACTTCCATACTACTGAGCGGTTTGCCGATAAATGGCGAACCTGCTGCCAGCGTCAACTCTTCAAGCTGAATGTCTATCTGTGCCAGTAGATCGCTCAGATCTTGCCTTCCTGCATCTTCCCTCAAAAAATCTAAAGCATGGGGATTGACGATCGTCTGTGCCATGCGTTCGGCTCCAATCGAGGCGGGCAATACGACATGATTTGCCCCAGCGAGCCGTAGCTTCTTTTCTGTGGAGGGCAACTCGCCACGGGCGATAATTTCCACCTCTGGATTGAGTTCGCGTGTTGTGAGGGTGATAAAAACATTGAGCGCATCATCAGGTAAGACCGTTGCTAAAACCCTAGCTTGCTTCACGCCTGCCGCAATCAAAATCCCTTCATCCGTCGCATTGCCTTGTAGCGCCAAATAGCCTCTTTTCTCTGCCGAAGCCATGCGTCCTTCGTCATTATCAATCACCACAAATTTCTGTTCGGACTCAGTTAGTTTTCTTGCCAAAATTTGACCGATACGACCAAACCCACAGATAATTACGTGCTGTTCTAAGGATTCGATTCCCTTTGTCATACGTCTCGCTTCTAATACTTTTTGAATTTCACCTTCTGTAACCATTTGCAGAAAGCTACCCACAATGTAAACTGCTGAACTAGTACCTGCGACAATCACAACCATCGTGAAGATTTTGAGGGCGGGGGTTTCTATGGGCTTCACTTCGCCAAATCCCACGCCAAACACGGTAATTACCACCATGTAGAGTGCGTCAAGAAAACTCCAGCCAAACAGCATGTATCCACTTACGGATGCAACAATCGTAAATAAGAAAAAACTGGCACCAAAGACAACTCGTTTGAGGGATGTTTGCATCGATGTCTAAATATTTCTATGAACGGCTACGATCTTTATATGGTGAGAATTTCATAGGAGATTTATCCAATGGGGATTTCACAGAGCCTCACATAACTCACCCCATGAATTCACAAATCACACCTCATGAATACACCTCATGAATATAGTACGCAGGCTTAGACATAACTCCTTCTACATCGATCGCAGGATCGTTTGTGTAGCCTAGAGCGCAAAAGTGCGCGTAGAATCTTGTCATTCGTTAAACTGAATGGAAAGTTGATGCTTAAAACCTTTTCAAATCAATGAGCTACTGCCTCAACCCCTATTGTCTAAAGCCACAGAACCCAGAAGGTTTAAAGTTTTGTCAAACCTGTGGGGCTGGGTTGGTGCTTAAGGGGCTGTATCGCGCGATCGCACCGATCGCTCAAGGGGGTATGGGTCGAACCTTTCGAGCAGTGGATCTGGGCAGGTTCGATTGCCTCTGTGCGATCAAGCAGTTTTTGCCGCAGGTGCAGAGCGATCGAGCTTTACAAAAGGCAACAGAGTTATTTACCAGAGAGGCAGAGCAACTGCAAGCATTGGGCAAACATCCCCAAATCCCAGAGCTAATTGCCTATTTTGAGCAGGATCGCTGTCTGTATTTAGTCCAAGAACTGATCGAAGGGCAAAATCTGCGCCAAGCCCTAGCCCAGTTTGGGGCATTTAACGAGCAACAAATTCTGGGTTTATTGGCGAACTTACTACCCGTGATTCAGTTTATCCACGATCGCAACGTCATTCATCGCGATATCAAACCTGAAAATATTATTCAGCGTCAAGAAGATCGAAGCTATGTGCTTGTGGATTTTGGGGCAGCGAAAGTGCTCGCAGATCCTGCCATGATTGGCAAAACAGGAACGACGATCGGCAGTGCGGAATATGCTGCGCCCGAACAGGCGAGAGGAAAAGCCGTTTTTCAAAGCGACCTCTATAGTTTGGGCGTTACCTGCATTCATTTACTCACCAATCTTTCTCCCTTCGATCTGTATAACGATCGCGAAGATGTGTGGATGTGGCGATCGCAGGTGGTTACACCGATTTCCGAAACGCTGGTTCGAGTTCTAGATCGAATGCTGGAGAGGGCGATCGCACGACGTTATCCCTCCGCGATCGCGATCCTACAAGACTTAAAGATTCCCTATTCTAGTTCTATCCCTTTGGTGAATATTCAAGAGAATCTCAATGCGAATCTCAATGCAAATCCTATACCTGTGCTCAATCCTGTGACTGAAGCCCAGATAAAACTGGGGGATCCCTATGTCTTGCCCTTGGGAGTGCAGGGAACGAACGATACGGAATTTTTTGCTTTGCAGGAATTCCTAGCGAAGGGAAGTTGGCAAAAAGCAGATCGGCATACCAATCATTTAATTCTCAAAATCTCAGGAAGAGAGAACATATCCAATTTACGGGGTGAAGATATTGCCAAATTTCCCTGTGCTGAGTTGTTCGCGATCGATCGACTATGGACAACCTATAGCAACGGGCACTTTGGCTTTGGCGTACAAAAAGAGATTTGGGAGGGCTTAGGAGGCGGGCTGCTTTATTCCGAAGAGAACTACTGGCAGCTAGCAAAGACCTATCTTAAATTTAGCGATCGCGTGGGATGGACAAAAAAATCTTGGCTCTCGGCGCTATCGTCATCGCCCAAGTGGTTGAAGTATCAAGATCTCACGTTTCGTTTAGATGCCCCTAAAGGTCATTTACCCAGCCTCTGCTATTGGGAAGGATTTAACACGATCGATCGCTTGTTCTATCGCCTACAGGTTTGCAAGGATAATTAGGTAATTTCTAAAAACCCCTTGGTTTGAAATGCTTCTGACGGTAGATTTACATTTATTTACAAAAAAGCCAACATTATATAAAGATTTGTAAATGCAACGACGGAATAGGAAATTTCACCATGACAGCAACCAAGATCGACTTAAAAGCACTTAACGTTAACCCCACGGGCGATGGCATTATTGGGTTTAGTAACTTTGCCGAAACATGGAACGGACGCATGGCAATGATTGGCTTTGCGGCTGGTTTGGCAAATGAAATCGTCACAGGCAAAGGCATCTTGGCTCAGATCGGCATCACAGGTGCTGGTGGTTTGCTCGTGGCTCTATTTCTCACAGGCTTTACGATCGCAACCATGGTCGGCTATTACGCGATCAAGGTTGTCAAGCTAGAAGAAACTGCAACACCTCAAGAAAGCGCCAGCTAAATTTCTCCCCTCTCCCGTATCTCTTTTGTCTAAACCCAAAGAGATGTAAAAATGAAATATCAAAACAAAATTCCATTCAAGAGCGCGCTGTAGTGCGCTCTTTTTATTGTTTGCTATAGAGTGGTTGCATCTAAAAAAGTTTACAAGGAAAAGTTTAGAAGTTCGTGTTAGATATCAGGCTAATTCGATCGCAGCCCGAGCAAGTCCAAGCCCACCTTAATCTTAGAGGTGGTGGTCAAGATATTGGCAAAATTGTCGAAGTCGATCGAGAAATTCGTTTATTAGAGACAAAGCGATCGCACCTACAGGTCGAAAGCAATGCAATTTGTAAACAGGTAGGACAAATGCGGCGGAACGCATCCCTAGGGGAATCGGCTTCTAGCGGGCAAGAGCAAGAAATCCAAACCCTTAAAGAACGGGCAAATCAGATCGAGCAGGAAATTGCGGTCTAGAACCCTAAGAAAAATTCCTGCGCGACCAAATTGATGCCATCCTTTTTACCATTCCCAACTTACCCAGTGAAACCACACCCGTCGGCAAAAGTGAAAATGATAATGTAGAAGTGCGCCGCTCAACGACGATACCAGCAAATCAACCCTAAAATCTCCAAATGTAGCAAATCATGGATAAATCGCTCAGATCTAAACCTTCTCGCTCATCAAAAGGACAAAAGATTGCCGATATTGTCACAGCCACAGTTGGTTCGTGGAGATTCATCCTCATTCAGAGCTTTCTGTTAGGTCTATGGATTATTCTGAACGTCATTAGCTGGATCAAACATTGGGATGAATATCCTTTTATCCTTTTAAATCTTGCCTTAAGCTTTCAAGCAGCCTATGCTACGCCATTTATCTTAATGAGCCAAAATCGACAATCTGAAGTCGATCGATTAAAGGCTCAGCAAGACCTTGAGGTTGATGTAAAAGCAGAGCTTGAAATCGAGTCATTGCATCAAAAGCTTGATAGTTTAAGGGACAGAGAGATAGCTGAACTTAGCCGAATGCTTTCTATGCAAAATGAAACGATCCAACGCCTAGAAGAAATGCTCAGACGTGAGATTAATGCTAATCACCCCAAACCTAGCGAGCCCATCTAACCAACATTATTCATGGGAACCCAAAAGAGAATTGGCTGGTGTTTAGAGGAATGGGAGTTTGTTGCAATTGTAGGCTAAAAATTTGTGTAAAGTCTATTAGTATTAAGTCACTGCTAAAAAGTTTACAAGGAAAAGTTTAGAAGTTCGTGTTAGATATCAAGCAAATTCGATCGCAGCCCGAGCAAGTCCAAGCCCGCCTTAATCTTAGAGGTGGTGGTTACGATATTGGCAAAATTGTCGAACTCGATCGAGAAATTCGTTTATTAGAGACAAAGCGATCGCACCTACAGGCCGAAAGCAATGAAATTGGCAAACAGGTAGGACAAATGATGCGCTCGGCTTCTAGCGGGCAAGAGCAAGAAATCCAAACCCTTAAAGAACGGGCAAATCAGATCAAGCAGGAAATTGCGGGTCTAGAACCCCAAGAAAAATCCCTGCGCGAACAAATCGATCGACTCCTCTTAGACATTCCCAACTTACCGAGCGAAACCACACCCATCGGCAAAAGTGAAAACGACAATGTGGAAGTGCGGCGCTGGGGCGATGAATATAAATCAACGCGAACAGATATTTTGCCCCATTGGGAAATTGCTGAAAAACTAGGGATTGTCAACTTTGAACGTGCCGTCAAAATTGCTCAGACGCGATTTGTGACGCTCTTGGGTGCAGGGGCACAACTAGAACGCGCGATTACTACGTTTATGCTCAATACCCATACGGCTAAGGGCTATATCGAAGTACTTCCACCCGTGTTGGTGAATACTGCCAGCATGACGGGTACGGGGCAGTTGCCTAAGTTCGCTGAAGACTTATTTAAGTGCGCTGAGGACGATCTCTGGTTAATTCCCACCGCAGAGGTCCCTGTAACGAATCTATATCGCGATGAGATTCTTGATGGAGAGACGCTTCCGATTCGCCACTGTTCTTTCACCCCTTGTTTTCGGCGCGAAGCAGGGAGTTATGGGCGAGATACCCGAGGACTGATTCGCTTACACCAGTTCAATAAAGTGGAACTGGTCAAGTTTGTGCATCCCGACACTTCTGCTCAAGAGCATGAGAGCCTAGTGGAAGATGCCGAAGCGATTTTGCAAGCGTTAAAGCTACCCTATCGTGTGGTCGAGCTCTGTACGGGCGATATCGGTTTTGGCGCGGCAAAGTGTTATGACCTTGAGGTATGGCTACCTTCGGCAAGTCAATATCGAGAGATTTCTAGCTGCTCGAATTTCGGAGATTTTCAGGCGCGTCGAGCCAATCTGCGCTTTAAGAGTAAGGGCAAAAAAGGAACGGAATTCCTGCATACGCTCAATGGATCGGGCTTGGCTGTAGGTAGAACCATGACAGCAATTTTGGAAAACTATCAAGAACCTGATGGGCGCATCAAGCTACCTGAAGTCCTACAACCCATTGTGGGCAGGGAGTATCTCTAGGCTCCTAGATTATGAGAAGGATTTTGATAATTGTCAGTATTTCGTTCCTCCACTTTCTCTTTAGGGCACCTCTAAAAATCAGTCAGAGACGAAAAACGAAAATAAAAAGAGA
>NZ_JAZBJZ010000086.1:0-23044 GCF_036349135.1 Tumidithrix elongata BACA0141 | reverse complement strand
ACTCAACGCTGATGCCTTTTCTAATGCTCTCAATCTTTTGTCCTGTACTTAGCATGCTCTCTCACTTAACCGAATCTAAAGCGTAATTTTTTAGGATAGATTTCCCATAAAATAGAAGATCGAACCACAGACCGAAACAGAATGCGTTTTAGATCGCAGAACGTCCTACATCACTGAGGACGAGTACTTTTATTTTACTAGTTTGCGTTTACCCTCAACAATTTAAGACTGGCGGGTATAGCGATGTTTTACACCTATGGGAAAATATTCAGGATCGCCAGCAGGGCTGAGCATCACGCGGGGCATTTGTTGGTTCGCAGGTACGTAATTAGCAAATTCACCATTTAATCGTAATAATTGAGCTTGGATTGCCTTTGCGATCGCTTCTACCTTATCAGCACTAGCCTCAATACTCGGAGCCATCTCTACGACGATTTGTAAAAAAGGATTGCGATCTGGATCTTGTTTTACCTGCAAAACAAACTTTCCAGTCACCCAATCTTTAATCGCAGGTTGCTCTAAGCCGACCGTGACATTCTCAGGATAAATGTTCGCGCCGAAATAAGAGACCGTAAAGTGCGATCGCCCAAACACATAGACAAAGGGCAAGGGACGCATACCGCGATCCTGTAGATGGAGCGCAGGATCGAATCCCCACTCAGCCAGAAACCGTTGCATATCGGCATAGGGAATAACGCCGCCCTCATCGGCAATGTGATAGCGCAATAAGGGAATGCCATTATTCCCTGAAAATAACAAAGTGCCATCCACAGTCTCAAAATAGCGATCGCGCGGATCGTACTGTACGAGAGTCGGCAAGCGCGATTCGCCGAATAGAGCGCGGGCAGCATCGGGATGCTCGGAAAGGAACCTACGAATGCAGATACTTAAAGGCGTTTCATTCCCTAACACACCTGCGTCGGCTGTACCGAACATAGAAGCGAAGTCATAGCAAGGATTAACTGCTCCGCTCCGTTCTCCCACTAAATTGCGCCATTCTTCGCTAAATACTTCCCCTGCAAGTACGAACTTGATCTGATACTTCTGCCATGCGATTCCTTTGGCAATCCCCGTATCGATAATGTCTTTGAGAAAGGGTGGATAGCCGAGAAGTACGACCTGCTCGAAATAGTCGCCTAGCTCTTGGACGACGCGAAAGATTTCATCTTTGTGATTACCAGGCGTAACAACGGTAATCGGATAGTTTTTACTAGCGAGATGACGGCAACAGGCAGTGGTATACATCCCCCCCACCCAATTCCCTAAGGTAAAGCAAATCACCGCAAGCGTACTTTTCCGATCCGCTGCAAAACTATCGTGGAAAATCTGCTCGAACCGCGTAGCAACCTGCAATTCATCGGTAACAAAGCGAGGGAAGAAGGAAGGTTTACCCGTGGAACCCGAAGAAACCGCCACCATATCGCAGCGATCGAGGCTGCCACCATAGCACAGGCGATCGAGGGGATAACATCTGAGATAGTTATCCTTTGTCATTAAGGGTAGGGAGCGAAATGCCTCTAGGTCTGTAATTTCGCTGCGATCGATATGGTGGGCGGCTAAAAATTCTCGATAGGCGGGAACTTCCGTAGCCGCTGCATGGAATAAATCCAGCACTGGTTTGGCAACTTCGTCAACGGACTGCAACAACTCGTCAAGTGGAGTGGTTAAAAAGGTTTGCAATCCAGCCAATGCCCTTTGAGATTTCGTCGTCACCATACTTTCTCCTGTTTTCTACTCTGCTAAGAACACAAACTTACCGCGATCGCCACTTTCCATTTTAATTTGCGCCACATAGAAGCTTTTTTGCACGATCTCACCTTCTGGTGTAAAGCCAATTTCCCCTAACGGTGTGTTGTATTTACCCGCAAGGATTTGCTGATTGAGCAACCTACGCAGTTCGGGTAGCGGCATCTGCGCGATTTTATGGGTGCGATTTAGTTCTTGTAAAGCTTCCACAAAAACCTGTATGGCGGTAAAAGCTTGGGCGCTAAATTGCGGCGGATCTTTTTTGTATTGGTTTTGATAGAGAGTACGAAAAGTCTGGTTGATATCGCTTGGGAAACCAGGACTGTAGGCTTGGGCAATCAACAGGCGATCGCAGAGGGCTTTGCAAACTGCAAAGATATTGGAAGTATTCAAGCCATTGCCACCGATAATCAGTCCTTTATAGCCCAGTTCGCGGATTTGCCTCACAAGGTTGCCCCCATCTGCCGCCAATCCTGAAATTATCATCAAATTAGGATTTAAATTAAGCGCATTACTTGCTTGGGCTTGAAAATCCGTATCGCTGGTTTGAAATTTCTGAACGGTGACCAATTCCAAACCATTTGCTTTCACTGCTGCCTGAAAAATCTCTGTTTCGGAAGTAGTGAAAGCGTCATTTTGGGCGTAAAAAACTGCCACTCTACGAATCTGAGGATCGATCTTAATGGCGGCTTTAACCGCAGTGGGAGCCACGACAGAAATCGGTGCAGAAACGCGGGCTATATATTCCCCAATCTGTGGAATTCCCTTTGCCGTATTCGAGGCTCCGATCGTAGGAACCTTGGCACGTTCGGCGATCGGGTCAGCGCTAAAGGCTTGCTGAGATGACGAAGGTCCCACAATACCGACGACTTTCTCTTTATTGATCAACGTCTGAAATGCATTGATCGCCCCTACCTCATCACCACCGACATCTTGAAAAATCAGCTTCACAAGCATGCCATCAACGCCACCTTTGCCATTGAAATAGGTGTCAGCAATCTTCGCGCCATTGACTGATTCCTGACCGAGCAAAGCCATGTTACTAGTCTGAGAAAAGGCAATACCAATGGGAACGCCCTGCTTGAAATCTGGAAGCGCATCGGAAGCAATCGGCTGAGCTGTATTTTGACCGCAAGCAGCGATCGCCACAACCATCAGAACGGCAAGGCAAAAATATTGAAACCGTCGGTAGACTGAGATTACAAGGCGAAACATCTTTTATTAGGATTGCTATAACTGAGAACCATCAATCGCATCTAATGGATAGCCTAGGTTAGACGTGATTTGTAAACAATCATATTTAGGCTAATCAAAAAATAGGATAAAACTAATCAAAAAATAGGATAAAAAGATCGAAACTCAAAAAAAGAGGGTAAGTTGTATTAGCGGTTGAAATGTAACCACTCTTAACAGGCACGGGACAAAATCATGAAATCTGAATTCAAAGCAAAACTGCTACAACACCTTCTCAGTAATAAAGATTCTGAAAAGGGCTTTACCCTGATCGAACTGCTCGTCGTGATCATCATCATCGGTATTCTAGCCGCGATCGCACTTCCATCCTTCCTTAACCAAGCTAACAAAGCTAAGCAATCTGAAGCCAGAACCTATGTTGGATCGCTTAATAAAGGTCAACAAGCCTACTTTACCGAAAAGAGCAAGTTTGGTCCTAACATCGATGTTTTAGGCGTTGGCATCAAAAATACGACAAGCAACTACAGTTACAACTCCGTAGCCAATGGTACTGGTACAACCAATACGACAGCTCTTACCAATGGTCAGTCTACTGTAGTTGCGATCAGATCCTATGCAGGTCTAGTTTCACTTTCTCAAGTAGCTGCAAGCAGTGACGTCACCAGTCTTGCAATTCTTTGTGAAGCGAATGCTCCAGGGCTTGCTGTTGCCACTGCTCCAACTGGTAACGCTACAGCTCAGCCTGCTTGCGGTGCTAACACCCAGCCTGTTGGTCAATAGTTTCCAACTAGTCTAAATCTTTTAAATATAGCTTGCTATGCTTTTTAGTCCGTAAGATAGCCTTAATGATAAGTTACGGACTAAAAGCAAAAGTCCAGCGAATTCTGGGCGAAAGGGTTCAAAACTTGCGCGAAGTTGTCTTTGAAATGCTCGCAATTATAGCGGTTAGCATTCAGCTATTAACTATTAGCTTTTTTTAAAGCCTTGCGGTAAGTATCCACAACAGAGTCCTAATTTACCTCACGATTGCTATATCTCTCAATCGATGGAGATACAGGAGTCTTAAACTTTATAAGTTCTTGGCGTTCTGTTAAAGATGTAAGTGCTTTCTACTTTAATCGCTGAATTTGTTGTTCGCTAATGTTCGCCCATTGCGTATTTTTTTGCTGATTAAAAAACATTTTTGCTTGGGTAAAAGACTGAATTGCCTCTTGCTTTTGCCCTAATTTTGCTTGGGCGATGCCAAGAGTGTAGAAAGCATCGGCATAGCCTTTTCTGAGTGCTGTGGCTTTTTGTAGCTCCACGATCGCCCGATCGGTATTTCCTTGCAACAAGAAAGCTGCGCCTAGGTTGTAGTATGCCTCTGGATAGTTTGGATCGAGCTTGAGCGCCTGCTCATAGAGGGCGATCGCTTTGGTCAGATCGCCCTTACCTTGCACGATCAATCCGAGGTTGTAATAGGATTCGGGGGACTGCGGATTGAGACGAATGGACTGCTGGAGGTTGGCGATCGCGCCATTAAAATCTTTTTGTTCTTTGAGCGCTAGTCCGAGGTTGTAGTAGGCGATCGCCAGTTTGGGTTCGAGTTGAATTGCCCGTTTGAGCGAAGCGATCGCTTGAGGTACCTTGCCACCCTGTAACAAAGCCGCCCCTAAATTGCTATAGGCCATCGCAAATTTTGGATCGAGTCTTGCTGCCCGTTGAAAAGAGTAAATTGCCTGTTGCGTTTGTCCTACTTGGGCTTGAGCAAGTCCTAAATTATAATGGGCAGCGGTTAGATTTGGATTGAGCTTAATTGCCGCTTGAAACGAAGCGATCGCCCCTTCTAGATTCCCCAATCGCACGTAGGCATTTCCCCGTTCTAAAAGCTGATCGGGGGTTTCCGATGGTTTCTGGCTAATGATTTGACGATTCACCGTGCGATCGTGGGGCTTTTGAGTTTGCGCTTGAGCAAGCAAAACTGAAAGCGGAGAAATCACCACCAAAGCTGCTAAAACTGAAAAAAACAGATAACTTTGCCTCATAGTTCCCTATAGTCCGAAAATTTGAGGGCAAAGTTCCCAGATTTTGGTTTTTTATTGTTTGCCTTGCGATTCATCACAAGGCGATCCAAGCCCCAAAATCTTGACTTCTAGCCCTAATCTATCTGCGAGCTAATCTACACCATTTCCTGAAAATTCAACAATTAACTTGAGGAATTTTTGAATCTGACCGCAATTTACAGATCGAAATAGTGAATTTATAATCTTGAAATCCAAGTCTCCATAAGGCTTTCAAACAGGCTTTTTAACTGCAATAACTTGGGGATCGCGCTGATGCATACGAGCAGTCGAACAATAGCGCTTAAAATGTTAGGACTAGATTGAGAAAAGTGGCGACATGGAAGACAAATTAATGTTGATGATTCCCGGACCAACCCCTGTTCCCGAACAGGCGCTCTTGGCTCTGGCAAAATCACCGATCGGACACCGCAGTGGTGATTTTAGTAAAGTGATGGCAGATGTCACCGCAAAACTAAAATGGATTCATCAAACCGAAAATGATGTTCTGATTTTAACGGCAAGCGGTACTGGCGCAATGGAAGCCGCAATCGTGAACTTTTTGAGCAAAGGCGATCGCGTGCTCGTAGGCGACAATGGCAAATTTGGCGAACGTTGGGGCGATGTCTGCGATGCCTATGGAATCAACGCTGAGCGCGTCAAAGCCGAATGGGGCAAAGCTTTAGACCCAGAGGTATTTCGTGCCAAGCTAGAGGCAGATACCAACAAGGAAATTAAAGCTGTCATCATTACCCATAGCGAAACCTCAACAGGGGTAATGAACGATCTAGAAACGATTAACAGCCATGTTAAAGCCCATGGCAAAGCCTTAATTATTGTGGATGCCGTCACCAGCCTGGGTGCGATGAACGTGCCGATTGATGCCTTGGCTCTGGATGTCGTAGCATCAGGTTCGCAAAAGGGCTATATGATTCCTCCCGGACTTGGCTTCGTTGCCGTTGGGCCTAAAGCTTGGGAAGCCTACAAAACCGCCAATCTGCCTCGCTACTATCTGGACTTGGGCAAAGCCAGAAAGGATGCAGCCAAAAACTCTACGCCATTTACAACTTCGGTGAATATGGTGATGGCATTGCAAGTCTCCCTAGGGATGATGCAAAAAGAAGGGCTGGAAAGTATCTTTGCGCGTCACCTGCGCCATCGCAATGCTGCCCGTGCCGCAGCGAAGGCTCTGGGTTTGGGACTACTTGCCGATGATGCCAGTGCCAGTCATTCAATTACGGCGGTCGTCCCCCCTGAAGGCTTGGATGCTGAGAAAATTCGCTCCGTAATCAAAAAGAATTTTGATATCGTCCTAGCAGGCGGACAGGATCACCTGTCTGGCAAAATCTTCCGCATTGGACATCTGGGCTTTGTCAGCGATCGCGATATCTTGACGGCGGTTAGTGCGATCGAGGCAACCTTGCAGCAACTAGGCTATACCGGGTTTACCCCCGGTGCAGGTGTTAAAGCTGCGATCGACAAGCTCAGCTAACATCTGAACCCCATACCTGCGGGGTGATTCCCAAAACTCCCCTTAAAATGGCTACAGTGTATCTAACGGTTGTGATGCGCTTAGGGGCTTGATCCCCCCCAGCCCCCCTTACAAAAGGGGGGAGAAGAATTGAGTCCCCTTTTGTAAGGGGGATGCCCGATAGGGCAGGGGGATCGAACCTTTGCGGTTAGTGGAAATGTGTATAGAAAGTAGCTCTTTTAGAGAAAGAATGCCTCCTTTTTCTAGCCCAAGCTGACTTCTAATCGGGCAGGGGGATAGAATTCTTGAAAAACTATGACAGATCCAAACGGTAATATTTCTACAGAACTGGATAAGCTTCCACGCGATCGCTTGTTTCGGCTGATCGCAGAAAATGCCTCCGATCTGATTGCCGTGATCGATCCCCAGGGCTATCGCATCTATAACAGCCCTTCCTACAGCACTTTACTGGGCTACTCGGCTTCAGAACTTCAGGAAACATGGGCTTATGACAAAATTCATCCCGACGATCAAGCCAAGGTTGTAGAGGTGGCTCAGTCCACGCTTGCCACTGGAGTTGGTAAGGTTTTGGAATATCGCATGCAGCATAAAGATGGCTCTTGGCGCATTCTCGAATCTTCAGGTAGCGTGATTCGCGATCCCCAAGGTCAGGTGGAATATCTCATGATTGTGGCGCATGATATTACCGATCGCAAACGGGCAGAAGCCGCGCTGCAACTTAGTGGGATGAGGCTACGCAAGCAACAGCAGGCACTTTTAGAACTGACAAAACATCGTGCCCTCCTCTATGACGATCTTAAAGCCACCCTGCGCGTCATCCTAGAAACCGCGACCCGCACGATCGAATGCGATCGCGTCAGCATTTGGCTCTATAAAAACAACCGTACCAAAATCTGGTGTCTCGATCTTTATCAAAGCAGTAACCGTTCCCATGCTTCGGGCGTGGAGTTAGAGAGAGAATTAGGCAAAGAGTTAGGAAGGGAAGCCGATCCCAAGAATGCCGATTTTATCGAAGCCATTCAGCTACTCATCCGACCAGAAGGGAATTTGTCTAGCGATCGCTTACCTTTCATCCCAGATTACGTAGATACCTCGATTACCCCAACACCAACCTTTAGAGAATCCGCCAGATTAGACATTCCCCTAAGGTTAGATGGGCAAAAAGTGGGCATGATTATCTACGAACATCCCGACCCGACTCGTGCCTACGCCCTAGAAGAACAAAACTTTGCCCACTCGATCGCCGATATTGTGTCGCTTAGTATCGAGCAGTGGGAACGTCGCCGCACCGAAAAAGAACTGCGCACCAATGCCATCTCTGCCCATGCTCAGGCACAACAACTGGAAACTGCCCTTGCCAATCTCAAACATACGCAGGCGCAACTCATCCAAAACGAAAAAATGTCCAGCTTGGGGCAACTTGTGGCGGGCATTGCCCATGAGATCAATAACCCTGTAAATTTCATTCATGGCAATCTCAACCATGCCAGCCGCTATGTCCAGAGCCTTTTTGAGCTAATTACGCTTTACCAGAAACATTACCCCACACCTGAGCCAGAAATTCAGCAGGCAATGGCGCAGATCGATCTAGAGTTTTTGTTGAGCGACTTACCCAAAATGCTTGCCTCTATGCGTGGGGGAGCCGATCGGATTCGGCAGATTGTTTCGTCCTTAAGAAATTTCTCGCGATCGGATCATGATGGCAAAAAGCCCTTCGATATCCATGAAGGTATCGACAGCACCTTAATGATTTTGCAAAATCGCTTTAAACCCTACGGCGATCAAAAGGAGATTACGGTGATTAAGGAATATGGCAATTTGCCCCAAGTGACTTGCCTCGCAGGGCAGATCAATCAAGTGTTTATGAATATTCTCAGTAATGCGATCGACGCGCTAGAGGAAAAGCAGCAACAGCAAGCGATCGCGCCAGAAATTCAAGAAATTCAAGAAATCCAAACCGAAGCCGAGCCTAGCACGATTACGATCCGCACCGAGATGCGATCGAACGTCTCCATTCCCTCCGTTGTAATTCGGATTGCCAATAACGGCATCGCCATTCCTCAAGCAGCACAAAGCCGACTATTTGACCCCTTTTTTACCACCAAACCTGTCGGTCAAGGCACAGGCTTGGGGCTTTCGATCAGCTATCAGATCGTGGTTGAAAAACATCAGGGTAAGTTATATTTTCAGTCTGAGTCAAACAAAGGCACAGAATTTATCATTGAGTTGCCTGTTGGGTGAATGTTTCGCAATTAGAGAGCGCCGCACAGCCTATAATTCATGTCAGTTTGGACTAAGCTGCAATCAGCGCGCAAATCGCTTTGAGAACTTGAAGTAATTGCAGCGATCGCTCGGAATTAATCAAGCTTAAATCTGGCAGTAATTGATAGATGGGCGGATTGCCCTGACTGAGATAGACAAACTGATAGGTGACTCCATTCGTCGTCAATCCCCATACCGTGGGTTGATTTTCTAAGCTTTTGTAAGCATAGGTAAGTAGTTGTGGCAAACCTGTTAATGCCGCAATTTCACTGTTTTTAGCCTCAATGACCAAAACCCAAAAAGCAGCCTCGGCTTTAGAGAGCGCTTTCTTAACAGCGAGAATATCCATCCTGCCCTTGATGGTCGTATCTAGATCGGTAATTTCGATTTCGGCTATGTCTTCTTCCAAAGAAATTGCCAATGGTGATTTATAAAAACCAGCCAACTTCATCAACGGCGCGATTACTAAAAACTTTACCTGCCCTTCAGAAACCTTGCCACTTGTAACATAGTGTCGAAAATCATCTCTAATTTGGGTCAGTTCTCGTTGCTCAAATTCTGTCAGGGGTTGTAAAGACAGTAGATCGCCAAACGAGCCATCAAATTGCTCCTGGAACCCAAAAAAGGTTTGAACATCTTCCAAAGTTAAGTTCTTTGCCTGTAAGGTAACCATTATAATGCCTCCACCAACTCGAAACGATAATTTTCAATGACGGGATTGGCGAGTAATTGGTCGCAGGCTTGATGGAGCCGATCGCTTGCCTCAGACTCATCGGTAGCATCTAAAACCATTTCCACATACTTACCGATGCGGACAGACTCGACGTTGTAGCTCATTTGGGTCAGCGCCGATTGCACCGCAGTGCCAGCGGGATCGAGTACGGATGGTCGTAGGGTAACAAAAACTTTTGCCTTATATTTCATGGCCTTATATTTGATTTATGCGATCGCAGTCAACAGCGATAATCATATCAGTGCTCAGTAGTCAGGAATTATGTCAAACATTGCATATTGGGATTGTCATGCCGGAATTGCAGGGGATATGTGTTTGGGGGCACTGGTCAGTGCTGGGGTTCCGATCGATTACCTCAACCTAGTCATCGATCGCTTAGGGTTGAGTCAAAAAGTTAAGATCCGATCTGAGCTAGTGCTTCGCTGCGGTCAAGAGGCAACGAAGGTACATGTTGAGTTAATACCCGACGACAACAGCATGAATCCCGATCGCGAGGCGTTGCCAGAGGAATCAGCCCCACCAGAACCCGACCATTCCCACGATCCTGCCCACAAACACACCCACGAGCATTCTTCAGATCATGACCACGAGCATCCTCACGATCGCTCACAGGATCGCAATACCAGCCATGATGCCCACACTCATCATCGACATTTACCAGAAATCGAAACCATGATTCGGGAGGCAAATTTACCGCTCAAGGTGGAATTTTGGAGTTTGCGTATTTTTCGGCGTTTGGCGATCGCGGAGGGTAAAGTGCATGGCATTGCCCCCGAACAGGTGCATTTTCATGAGGTGGGGGCTTTGGATGCGATCGTCGATATTGTTTGCACTTGTGCAGGGTTAGATTGGCTGGGCATAGACCAGTTATTCTGTTCGGCATTGCCTACGGGTGGTGGCTTTGTAAAATGCGAACATGGTCGAATGCCCGTGCCTGCGCCTGCGGTTTTAAAGCTTTGGGAACTGCATCAAGTCCCCGTATTTAGCAATGGCATTGAAAAGGAACTGGTGACACCGACTGGCGCAGCGATCGCGGTTTCGCTTTGCGAGTCCTTTGGTAAGATTCCCAATCTCAGAATCAAGAAAGTAGGCTTAGGGGCAGGTACGCGAGATTTAGCGATTCCCAATATTGTGCGCCTGTGGATTGGCGAGGGAGAAGATTCGCTTTCAAATGTTCAGGATCGAGGGGAAAAGCATAAAGATAAAAAGCACAAGCATAAACAGGATAAAAAAAAATCCTTAAAATAGTTTCCCAACCCTATGCAGTCCAATCTCCACAGCAGCTTGAGGTCGTTGCTGTCCTTGAAACCCAAGTAGACGATCTCAGCCCCCAAGTGGTTGCCTATGTAATGGAGCAACTTTTGCATCATGGGGCGTTGGATGTGTTTACCCAAGCGGTGGGTATGAAAAAATCTCGCACGGGGTTGTTGTTAACTGCGATCTGCCCAAGCGATCGCGCCCAAATCTGCGAACAAGTTCTCTTTCGAGAAACCACAACACTGGGGATTCGCCATCGCTTGCAAGAACGTACGATTTTACCGAGAGAAATTCGCTGGGTGGATACAGAGTATGGGAGAGCAAGGGTAAAAATCACTCAACGCAGCGACATTTACACGGTTCACCCTGAGTATGAGGACTGCGCTCAATTGGCACGACAGCATCAGGTTCCATTGCTACAAATTCAAAGAGCTGTTCAGTCAGCCGGAGAGGGTTTAATCGCAATATGATCGTTCAACAAGATTTGGGGCAACAATAGAGTTGGAAAGCCTAATCTGTGGAATTTACAAAAAAGTACGGCAGAAATGAAAATGTGTATTGTTTTTCTTTGATTTGTAGTGTTGCTCTGGTTGCGGGGTATCAACTGAATTTGGTATTAGTTGGTTATATCAAAGGCGAACCTTAACGATCCAAAGAATTATGATGCAAGACTTTAACTGGAAAAAGCTTCAAAATGGCTCAGATATTCGCGGTATCGCCCTCGAAGGGGTTCCCGACGAACAGGTTAACCTCACCCCTGAGGTCGCCAAAATATTGGGGCAAGCCTTTGCAATCTGGCTAACGCAAAAAGTTAGTAAAACCACTTCAGAATTAACGATTTCCGTAGGGCGTGACAGCCGTCTCTCTGGCCCCGCGCTGATGCAAGCCGTAATCGATGGCATTACCTCCGTCGGTAGTCAGGTCTATGATTTTGGGATGGCTTCGACTCCTGCCATGTTTATGAGTACGATTACCACTGGCTTTAATTGCGATGGTGCGATTATGCTCACCGCCAGTCATCTCCCCTTTAATCGCAACGGCTTAAAGTTTTTCACCGCTCAAGGGGGCTTAGAGAAAAAAGATATTACCGATATTCTAACCCTAGCTGCGAAGCAAGACTTTGAACTCTCCACAGCTACGGGAGTCATTACCACCCAAGATTTCATTTCTGTATATGCCAACCAATTTGTCCAACAAATTCGTGCTGCGGTGAATCATCCCGACAATTACGAGCAGCCTCTAAAAGGATTAAAAATCATTGTCGATGCTGGCAATGGTGCAGGTGGATTCTATGCCGATCGCGTGTTAGTACCGTTAGGAGCCGATACCACTGGAAGTCAGTTTTTAGACCCCGATGGAACCTTTCCCAATCACGTACCCAATCCTGAAGATAAAGCAGCAATGGCATCCATTTGCCAAGCAGTCATTCACCACCAAGCTGATTTTGGTATTATTTTTGATACGGATGTCGATCGCAGTGCTGCCGTCGATCGCTCAGGCAACGAACTCAATCGCAATCGATTAATCGTTCTCATTGCTGCAATCGTTTTACAGGAACATCCTGGTTCCACAATTGTAACGGATTCCATTACCTCGGATGGCTTGACACAATTTATCGAGCAGGATTTACAAGGAGTGCATCATCGCTTTAAACGCGGCTATAAAAATGTAATTAACGAATCCATTCGCCTCAATCAAGCTGGGCAGGAATCTTGGTTGGCAATTGAAACCTCTGGACATGCAGCCCTAAAAGAAAATTACTTTCTCGATGATGGCGCTTATTTGGTGAGCAAACTCTTAATCGAACTGGCAAAGTCAAAACTGGCAGGCAAATCCTTAACAGATTTAATCGCAAATTTAAAGGAACCCGTTGAGAGCGAAGAGTTTCGCATCAAAATCGGTGTGGAGGATTTCAAGTCCCACGGCGATCGCGTCATTGAGAAACTCCAAGCATTTGCCTCAAGTCAGCCAGACTGGAAAATTGTCCCCCATAACTATGAAGGCGTGCGAATCTCTTGCCCATCAGCAACCGAAGATGGTTGGCTTCTATTACGCCTATCACTCCATGACCCCGTTATTCCCTTAAATATCGAATCTAATGTAAAAGGGGGTGTTGCCCATATCGCGAATAGACTATTGGGCTTTTTCCAAAATATAGAATCCCTCGATCTGTCTTCTCTTCAGCAAAACCATTCAACCTAAATCACAAAATCTTCTGTTCGTGTAAATTCCTTGCAGCCCCGATCGCGATCGGGGCTGCAATTAGGGTTTCAATTAAGTTTTGTAAATAATAGCGTAAATCCCCTACAAACCAATGATGACTGAGTAAGTGCCAAATCAATGGCACTTTTAACTGCATAACCCCGCGATCGCCAGAGCTAGGTATAGGTAATCACCATACTTTTCTAACTTTGTGGAGGTGGCTTAGTGACAATCCTAAAGGAAATGTGCATGATGTGTTTGTAGGTATTTCGATGGAGCGATCGCCAGTATGGGGAAGCTAGTAACCCTCAAATTTAGTGACGGTAATTTTGAACAGGGCTTTACGGTGACAATTCAGATCGGCGAGGAAGGAGCGCACCCGTCGTCAGAAATTTCTGCGAGTTTGCCACCTTTTACAGAGCTACCGCAACTATATGATGCTTGGCAAGCGTTATATTTGAGCATGGAACTTCCCTCCCGACTGTTTGCGGCTGAAAATGCAGTTACCCATGTTTCCTTTATTGAAGATTGCTACGATACTGCGGAGAAACTAACGGAAAAGCTCAACCAATGGCTGCAATCCCCGTCTTTTTTACCTGCGAGGGAACTTCTTTCCGATAATATCCAGCGAATGGATGAAGTGCGCGTACTTTTGCAATCAGGAAATTCCTATTTGCAGCGAATGCCCTGGCACCTATGGGACTTATTCGATCGCCGCTACCACAAAGCAGAAATTGCGATCGCCGCACCATCCTACTCCAGTGTCGAACCCGTAGCCCGAAAGTCCGATAAAATCCGCATTTTGGTGATTCTTGGAAATAGTGAGGGTATTGACGTAAGCAGCGATCGCGCCATGCTAGAACAGTTACCCAATGCCGAAGTAACGTTTTTAGTCGAACCCAAGCGACAGCAACTGAATGATGAACTATGGCAGCAACATTGGGATATTCTCTTTTTTGCGGGACATAGTGATACCCAACAAGATATCGGGCGCATCTATATCAACGAGACTGAGAGCTTACGCATGGAACAGTTGCGTTATGCGCTCAGAACAGCGGTGACCAATGGGCTGAGATTGGCAATTTTTAACTCCTGTGATGGGTTGGGCTTGGCGCGATCGCTGTTTGACCTACATATTCCACAGGTGATTGTCATGCGCGAACCCATTCCCGATCTGGTAGCACAGCAGTTTTTACGTCACTTTTTAGAAGCTTTCTCAAGTGGGACTTCTTGCTATTTATCGGTGCGCCGCGCTAGAGAGCGACTACAAGGAATCGAAGACCAGTTTCCCTGTGCGACTTGGCTACCTATCATCTGTCAAAACCCCGCAGAAATACCTCTAAAATGGTCAATTCCAGAACCTGAGAAACCACCAATTCAACCAGCAATTGATGTTCCGCCACCCCCTATAGGGAATTTCAATCCACCTCAAGTTAATACTTCAAATCTTGACAGAAATAATCCACCTTCTAATCCTATGCCGATCGCGATCGCCCCGAATCCTACAAAAAACAGAGAGAGTCCGATGAAAAGGAAAAGGTTATTCCGATTGCCGCAAACCTATATATTACTGGCTGGCACAGCCATTGGGTTGACCTGTTTTATCGCTCTATTGCGTCCGCGTCCGATTGTCCTAGCCAGTGGTGGCGCGATCGCAGCGATCGTGTTTGGCGCTTGGTCGTGGCAAGTCAAACAAGAATTTGCTTGGTTGAATGAAAATAACTTGCTCGATCGCGAAGTGTTTGGCTCGAAACTGGAAGCATTAGAGCGCACATCTTTGGCTACTGGCATGCAGTGGCGCAGGGCAAAAGCCTGGGCAAAAGAGACCCACACCTTTGCCGAACAAATTGTTGAAAAAGAGCCAGATCTAACCGTGGAAGTTTTAGAAACCTTGGATACGGTTTTGGCACTGGCAGAACAAGTTACCGATGCGATCGCGGCGGCAAGTCAAGTTAGGTCTGAGAACTATCGAGTCTTGGCACAAAGACGACTACAAGCGAGTTACGATCGCCTCCAAGCAACTCACGAACTTTTACAAAACTTACAAGATCAAGTTCTTTTACTGTCATTAGATCGCAATACTTCAAATCTCAAAGTAGAACTTCCCGCACAGCTAAGGTTGGCGATCGATACGAACAAAATCACATTGCAAGCAAATGAAAAGTAAGTAAAAGGGAGAAATTTACTATGTCTTCTGCATCCTCCAAAAATATTAGTTATAGTGCCCAAAAGCTCATTATTCACATCTCTTATCCTACTGGATATATACTTGCTGCCATTGTTTTCTTGCTTGTTACAGATGCATCTTGTGGCATCAATCTAGCAATTAATCTACCTATTTCTTTTATAGATGAGTCTCGCTTAATAGCAAAATCTTTGAACTCTTCAAAGTTGATTTGCAATCGTACTACAGATGAAGTTAGCTGCTCCTTAACTGGCACTAGTCTATTTGGAAATGTAGAGAAAGCAATCAATTCTAAATATGGAAGATTAATTAAGGTTGACAGAAAATCTACTAGTATTATTAGTGATAGAGAACCTAATGGTGTTTCTAGATATGTTGTTAGGGATGATTTATTAGTACTTATAACTGAAAAAGAGGAAATTACTATTTATACCTCGCCTGACTTACTTAGTCTGCAACAGGAGAAATTAAGAAGCTTTTTGGAAGATAAAACTCAATCTGAAGTTGTAATTCAAACTAAAAAATTATCAGATTTCAGCTTCTTGTCTTCATTTTCGCATTCGCACTATATAATAATTACCACAACTTTTATATATACCTTAATATTTTTGTGCTTAGCCATTCTGATTGGATATAAGCTAAATGCAAAAACTTACATTTTTGACAATGAAAGCGCAAAGTTAAGCATTTTGAGAACTTACAATAGGGATCTCTTGTTTGAAATTTCGCTTCAAAGAATCAAGGAAATTTATTTGGAAAAAGAAAAAGAAATAACAAATAAAGACCTTCAGATAGATGTCAAGCCTGTTTATAAGATCCATATCTATGATGAAATGCATTCTTTATTACTTTCAATATATTTTGAGGGATCTGAAATTTCAGCAGATGAAGTTCATGAAATCGCCAATTCGATCTGTTCTTTCTTAGGACTTGAATCCTATAAAACAATTGATAATTCACAGTGAATACCTAATTTTGACGATTGATTTTCACAAATTTATTTTAAATTGAATAAAAACTAGAGAGGAAAGATATATGGAGATCAAAACAAGTAGTAGAAGTATGAATAAACTGCGCGATCGCTTCCTAAATCATCTCAAAATCAAGTGGTCGCTTTGGTTTGCGATCGGGCTTTGCCTTAGTTTAGTTGCCTGTGGTGCGCCTAAAGTCGATTCTTTTGACTCTGCTTACAAAGCCGTACAAGACTATTTCCTTCCAAAAGTCAAAATCGAGCAAGCCCTAATTTCTGATGTGGTCGCCGCTAGATACACGCCCAATAACATTCAAGAACCACTGCCGAAACTTGAGAGTTTTCCACTCTATGGAGCCCAACCTAGCAACGATCCTAAAAGTGTCTATGTTGAGATTTATAGCTCTGCTGAAAAAGCCAATGCCTTAAAGCAAGACGAACGCTGGTTAGTAGATGTCGCCGAGGCTTTTAATGCTAAGAATGTGACGACGAGTTCTGGTCAAATCATCCGCGTTGGAGTTCGGAATGTTGCTTCAGGCTTGGGCGAAAGGCTGATCGCATCCAAAACGGTCAAACCAGCGGCATATACGCCCTCAGCCGAACTTTGGATAGAGATTCTCAAAAGTGATGGTATTACACCCAAAACAATTACGAACGTACTGCAACCCAATGGTGCAGGCTTTGTGCTTAGAGGCGATATCTATCAAGAACTATCAAAGGGAGGTGCGGTGACCTTCGATCGCCTGTTGGATGCAATTACAACGGGTAAACTTTCGATTGGCTATCCCAACCCCTATTCTAGTTCCACTGCTCTAAACTTGCTTTATACAATTCTCTGGCAAGCGGCGGGACACAATCGCGACAAGCAACCGCTTACCGTTCAAGACTTACAAGTGCCGCAAGTCAGCTCTGTCTTTGATGCATTTCAGAAACAGGTCGTCACAACATCAGTGACAACGCTTGAGTTAAAAGAAATTTTCATCCGCGACCAGCAAAAGATGCAAGCCTTTCCCCTAGATGGCGTGGCTTATGCTTCATTAAAAAAACTACCTGGCTTTGACCAAGTTGCCTATGTTCCCTTTGGGATGCCTCATAATGCCCCCTTAGTTGGGTTTGAGTGGAATACAGCCGAACAACAGGAAGGGTTGCAAAAGTTTGCAGAATTTGCTAAGTCAGAACCCATGCAAAAGTTGGCTCTGTCGGAACCCTCGATCTTGGAGCATATTAAGCGCAACGATCTGCCCTCTCTTACCTCTGGCGAAGTTTTAAAAAATGCTCTCTCGTTTTGGAAAAAGCGTAAGGATGGCGGTCGCACAGTGTATATGATGCTGGTAATCGATACCAGTGGTTCGATGAATGGAGCCCGCATCAATGCGGTGAAAGAAGGCTTACGCATTGCCACCAAAGAAATCAACGCTGGCAATCAAGTTGGATTAATTACCTTTAGCGATCGCGTTAAAAATGTCGTCAACCTTGCCCCCTTTGACACCTTGCAACATCAACGCCTATTAGCGGCGATCGATTCTCTGAGTGCAGATGGCAGTACCGCTCTTTATGACGGTGCGATCGCAGGTTTAGCCCCACTGATGGAACGGCATAAGGCAGATACATCAGGGCTTTTTCGTTTGTTATTGCTCACCGATGGAGAAGTGACTACGGGCTTAAAGTTTGAGGATGTGAAAGAGGCGATGAAGTTTAGCGATGTTCGCATTTATCCGATCGCCTATGGAGAGGTAAATCAGAGCGAACTTTCAGCGATCGCTGCTTTGCGCGAGTCTACAGTGCAGGTTGGCACGCCACAAAACGTACAGAATTTGCTTAAAGAAATCTTTCAAACCAATCTTTAAACCCAGTTTTAAACCTATGAATAAACTCAATCGCAAACTCGCTACTACCCTTGGACTGGGATGGTTGGGATTTGGAATTGTTGGTGGTGCGATCGCTTTTGCCCTCCCTCCATCGCAAATTACCGTTCTAATCGATCGCAGTTTTTGTCCGCAGGATAAGTGGCAAAAAATCTCTCAGAACTATGACGAGCTTTACCAGCAACACCAAAATCGCGATCTGCAAATCAAACAAGTCATTGTTTTTGGCGACCTCGGGCAAGATGTTCTGTCTGGAGTTCCTGCCCCAGATGTCGTGCGATCGCTCAATACCTACGGACGCTTTAATCTAGAACGGCAGAAGCAACTACAAAGTACCTATCCCCAAGCGAAGTTGCTCACTTGCCAAGCACCGTAAACAGCAAACAAGAGAGTCACGGAAGCGATCGCTGTGCCAATTCCTCAAGCAGATTTTCAGCCATTTACCCCCTATATCGTTTCACAATCTAAACATTGGAGCCAGCGATCGCGATCGTTGGCAAATATTGTCATCCATGCATCCCCAAATCCCAGCCAAGTAGCCCTCCAAGAATTTACGTCAAACCGATATAGTTATGTTTAAGATGCCTTTTAAGTGAGAAAGATCGTCTGGACTGATTTTTCGCAAAGCTTGGCAAACGTAGACTAGACCAACATGAGATTTTTACTTGTAACAGACCTAGACAACGCATTGATTGGGGATAACCGAGCAACGATCGCACTTTATCAAAAGCTAATTCCCTACCGCAAACGGTTTTGCCTGATCTATGCAACGGGGCGATCGATGCTCTCGGTTAAAGATCTGACTCGTAGCTTTCAGAAAATGACAGGGGATTGGCTCTTAGAGCCAGATTATCTCATCACGGGTGTGGGCAGTGAAATTTACGGTCAAGACGGGCTCGATCGCGAATGGGCAGAGCGTCTAACCAAAAACTGGCAACGTACCGCGATCGCTAACCTACTCAAATCTTTTCCCGATCTATCTTTGCAACCACCCAGCGAACAAAATCTTTGGAAACTGAGTTACTATGTCGAATCTAGTCATAATGCCGCAGCGGTTGAGTCCATTCGTAACCTATTGACCAATGTGGGGTTGCCCGCACAAATAGCTTTTAGCAGCAATCGCGACCTAGACATTTTGCCCGTCAACGGTGGCAAGGGAAATGCTGTTAACTATTTGCGATCTAAATTAGAGCTTTCCATAGATGCGACCCTGGTATGCGGAAGCTCTGGCAACGACATCAGCTTGTTTGAACAACAAACCCTTGGCGTAATGCTTAGCAATTCTCAAAAAGAACTGCTCGATTGGCATCAATCTCATCGCCTCTCTCAACACTACCTAGCGCGATCGCCGTATGGATGGGGAATTATTGAGGCTCTCGACCACTTCAAAATGCTTGCTTATATGTAGAGAAAAGCACGCACAAATCCTATCTTTTGGCTAAAAAAGATCCTGAGATAGATAATCAGCTTTGTGGCGAAGTTTGCTCAAACCAACGTGACACCGGGCGGAAATTCCTCAAAATCTAGCATCTGCGATTGCTCGGTCACGGTTAGCTCTTGAGGTTGACACCATTGCAGCCTGACCGCAATGCCTTGAGCACCTTCGTGGATCAGATCCTGGACGAAACCATCTTGCAATGCTTCAGCTTCTTCAGCACTATCGAAAGCACCAAAGAAATATAAGCAGGGAGGCTGAGCAGAAAAAATTTCGATCCACCAACCCAACTCAGTTTTTGGGTTGCTCATTTTAGGATGAAAAGTGAGGCTTGGAATAGACATAAACCCTCTCCAAATCTTAGTAATGGGCTAAAAATTTATCTTGATTCCCCCCTTAATTACCCACTCCTTCATGCCACACTTACAGCATAAGCCAGATATCGTAGAAATATCATGTATTTTTGTTGTTAAAAAAGTTGATTCTTGAATATAAAACTTCTATAAAACTTCAAAATACTTAATCAATATTCAAATTCAATCTGTAAATTCTAGAGTGGATGAATCACATTCGTAACCACACCCCAAACAAAGAAATCCATTTCAGGGGAAATTTTTAGGGGCTGGTAGTTAGTGTTGTGTGGTAATAGGAATAGTCGGTTGGCATCTAAACTAATGCGCTTGACCGTGAGTTCTCCATCCACAACCGCAATCACAACCTTGCCATCTACAGCTTCAAGCGAGCGATCGACAATCAGCATATCCCCAGGATGAATTCCCGCGTCAATCATGGAATCCCCCGTTACTCTTACGATAAACGTAGCAGCGGGATGCCTGACTAGATGGCGGTTGAGATCGAGTTTTCCTTCTACGTAATCTTCCGTAAACGCGGGTGAACCAGCCGATACTGGATTCATGTAAAGCGGGAGTCTATATCGCGTCGTGCAATCTGGGCTGAAGATATCTTCTACAATTGTGCCAATTTCAGGACTAATTTCTGGCGTTCTCGTTTTCGCATTTCGCCTCACATGCGATCGCATATCTACCGTTTTATCGTTCTCGGTAGTTGCATTTGTAACTGTTTGATCTGGCTCTGTTGGAGTGGATGCCATCTTAAGCAACTCAGGCAAAAGTTCCAGCTTACTGACTGGCAAGCGTACAGCTTTAGTTTGTTCGCCATATTTACCGCTCCCCTTAGGGCGACCGGAACCTTCTCGTTTCCCACCACGTCCCATACAATGTAGCCAATGTTTGATAGATGTACACCAATCAAATTATCATATCAGGGTTTTGCTGAGTTGACTCGCTCCTTCACAACGGTGAAGCCAAAAAGTTGAAGGTCAAAACGCCCAACTGAACGATATGCAGATGATGTCCTATAACTGATTGGCTCATTATTTCACTCACACACAATCAGGAAGCCTGAAGAGGTCAAGAATATGAATCTTATGAAAATTAGTTCGATCGCGGCGATCGGAATAGCCACAACCTTAGCCGCAGCAACTCCTGCTTTTGCCGACAGATCTGACAAGAGAGTCTGCGTTCGCACGGATGCTGGTCAAATTGTTTGTGGGCAAAGAGTTGACTCAGACGATAACTACAACAATGGCGGCTACAACAACGGTGGCTATAACAATGGCGGCTATAACAATGGCGGTTACAACAATGGTGGCTATAACAACGGTGGCTACAACAACGGTGGCTACAATAATGGCGGACAACGCGTAGCCGAGCGTCAAATCAACCAAATCTATCGTGATGTTTTAGGACGAGATGCAGATCCATCAGGCTTGCAAGGTTGGTTAAGAGCCGCAAATGGTGGTACTTCCCTGTTGAATATCCGTAAGCAAATTGCTGACAGTCCTGAAGCCCTCGAACGCATCAATCAGCTCTATGTAGAAATTTTGCGACGACCCGCCGATCCTGCTGGGCTCCGCTATTGGGTTAGTGTTTTGGAAAGAGGCGGAAACCTCGTTCAAATCAGACAGCAACTTTTAGCGCGTAGATAGATAGCTTCTCTGCTTCTCTGTGAGGGGGGAAAGTCTAGGCGATCGCAGATTGCCCATGCCTTAAAAACACACAACGAAATTTACTCTAGCCAAAATCGTTTGATTTATGTACAATAATCAAATGGTTATTTACTAGGGTATTTTTCGTGCATTTGGGTAACACTTTGGACGACACCTTAATGAATGGCTGAGCAATCTATGAGACATCATTACTAGGGCTTTACCATGCGAATCCAGCAAATTATCTCAGACCTCAAACAGCCTTTTCCTGTGAGCGATCATCAAGAATGTATTAGTGACTGTGGTACGAAGTGGTTCTATATTCCTTGGCAAAAGATTCGCGATCGCCTCGATCGCATTTGCCCTGAGTGGCAAGTTAGTTATTCTGACCCCATAGCAGTTTCAGGCTACATCACGGTACGGTGCATGTTAACGGTCGCTGGAGTTACCCGCGAAGCCACGGGAAGCGATAAAGCCTATCAACTGGCAAATCAGTCAAACAATTTTTCATTTAACCAACGTGATTCTCTAGGTTTGGATGTGTCCCGCCATCTTGAGTGCAACCCCGATCGCGCCATGATCAATGCTTTTGTGAATGCTGCCGCGCAATTTGGTATTGGTGACTATTTGAATGATGCTCAGTTTATGGCGAGATATTTGCAGCGGCAGCCTCAATTACCTAGCATGATCGAAAGCCACTCTATCTGTCTTGCCTATCCCAAACGACCTAGCAGCAGTGCAAATTCTCGCAAAAATCACCATTCAACTTCGCAGGATTTGCGACAGCAGACAAAGAAAGCAGAGATGATGGAAGTTACGCAAATTCTTCGCAAACTAAATAAAAAGCACAGATCGCCACTGCGTATCGGTTTAAATTTCCTACAATCTGCCACACCAAAGCCACGCACAGTTCATAAATAACTTGAATTCGGGAAATCCTTCTATCTATAGGAAGTAAGCTTTCTTCCCACTCTTTAAATAGGCTGTCCTGCGAACAAAATAACACTTTGGAATTCATTGGATGGTCAACTGCGAACTCTTTTGAATAAAAAATTCTTAGGGTTGCTCTGAGGAACATCAGTTATTTGCTGATGTTCCTCAATCTGTTGGGTAATGTTTTGCTCGTTATACATCGCTCCAATTTGATACAGGAGAGATACTTCTCTCTGCATAGTAACGTAGATTCAATTCATTATGCTAATAATGATTTAGAAGAGAAAATTGCTGCAAAAGAGAAGAAATCCATTGATAGCAAGGCTTTGAGGTAAGTAAATTGTTGGGAACTTGCTTTGCCAACTCTAAAAAGAACACTGCGTTTAATTCAGACCATTGAAGCCAAGAGACTTGATTAACAGAGCATTGTATTGGAGAAGAGGTCTCAAATATTTTAGACTTCAAAACTTCTAGAGCCTTGACATACTGTAGGTCAGCAGATGTAGCATTCTGCTTTAGCCTTATAAGTTCTTCCCATCTGGATTTATCCATAATGCATTCAGTATTAGGAGCAACTCCCTTACCATTAATGTCCAGACCACTAGGCGGCAACCACTTAGCAATTGTTATCGCAAGTCGAGAGCCATCTTGAAGTTCATGAACCGCCTGTATAGAACCCATTTGAGATCTTAAGAAGTGGCTGCAAGTCTCTTCAGCATTAGC
>NZ_JAZBJZ010000085.1:0-23244 GCF_036349135.1 Tumidithrix elongata BACA0141 | reverse complement strand
CTTTTTTCTTGATTTTTATTCTCTTTTGGGTTCTCATGAATAATGTAGGCTAACTGTTTTGTTATTATCTATTATTTCCAAACAAGTCTATTATTGAGTATTTAAGCAGAACTTCTCTTGTTGAAGTAAAAAAAGAATACTGTCTACACCCTGCTGTTCGTGAATCTGCTAGATCTGGTCTACTAGAGAATAAAATAGATTGGGAAGCAACAAATCAAAAAGCTGCTGAATTTTGGACGGAAAGTGTTAAGACAGTCGAGACAATTGATGATGCACTCAAAGCGTTTGAAGCATATCATCACTATCGAGCCATAGATGACATAAATTCCGCTTGTGAAACTATCACAAGAGAACGTGAGAACAAGCGGAATCTATTCAAAGAAGAAGATGTATCCAGAGGAGAGCCATTAGGGTTTTCCTTTCTCAGATTAGGATTGCTTGAACCAATAATTTTAGCTAGTCAAGCAATGATGTCAAGAACTAGTCAGCAACTGTCTCTTGCTCAAGCCTGTAATCTTCTTGGCGATCTCCTTTTGTTAACAGGAAAACCCGAAATAGCTGTTCAACACCACGAAAAATCAAGTAATATCTCTGTAAATATATCTACTGAGTATAATGACACTCCAACAATCAATAAAATTCAATCATTACGCTATTCTTCTTTGTTAAATAGAGGATTATGTTACTTATCCTTATGGGAAATAGGTAAAGCTCATAATTTTTTTTTGAATTTGGAGAAGTTATGCAATGAAATGAATCAACAAGAGTTAAGTAATTTGGGCGTACATATATTTCGTGTGAATTCCTGCTTGTCACTCACTTATTCTCTAATAAGTGACAAAAAAAATACACTGCTATCTATCAATCAAGTTTTTGCCAACCAAACTCAACACAGAGCCTATAGTTCTCAAACTAGAGGATATAGTTCGCTCTTTATTGCGCAAGCCTATAAAAATATTGGATACTTGGAGAAATCGGATGAGAGATATCAAGAAGCTCTCAAATACGCAGATGAAAGCAATTGCTCCCAAGTAAAAGCTATAGCTCTTTATGGCGTAGGAGAGTTAGAAAGAATGAATCATAGATACTCTTCTGCATTATCCTACATAAAAATAGCTATAGACATCTTAAAAAAAATCTGGGCTAATCCCGATCGCGCAGAAGCATTTTTTCAGTTTGGGCTAACATATCAGGCAATGGGAGAACATGACCAAGCAGAAGAATACAAAGCAAAAGCACTAGAGCTTTTCGAGCAAATGGAAGCACCAAAACAGATAGAGCGAGTTAACAAAGCCTTTGGAGGAAACTTTCAATGAATACTCAAATAGTTGATGCGATCGCCCAGTTAATTAGATCCCTCCCCGAAGAAGATCGCTCATTACTGAGGGAAAAGCTACTAACTGACCTCTTCATCCCAGTTCTAAACACCCAAACATCCCTATCTCAAAACATACAAGCTGAATTAGAACCTAACTTAAACTTAGCCCATCTATCAACCCTAAGTAATCAGCAAGTAATCGCCCTTACCGAACTTCAGATGGAACCATCTCAAGATCAAAGATTGAGTCAACTATTACAGACCCAACAGGAAAGAATCCTGACCACAGCCGAGCAATCTGAACTAGAAATATTAATGGAAATTTATCAAGCAGGACTACTCCGCAAAGCCCAAGCCCTAAATGAAAGCGTCAAACGCGGACTAAGGCAACCATTAAGCCCATGAGTAGCACTAAAATTTCCGAAGAAACTAGAGCTAGGATTCGGACAGCAGCAAAAGATTTCTGTGGCTATTGTCGTAGTCAGCAAAAATATATTTTGGGAATGCTAGAAATCGATCATATTATCCCCAAAGCCCAAGGTGGCACTGATGAAGAAAAGAACCTATGGCTTGCCTGTCGATTATGTAACAACTTTAAGGGAACTCAAACCCATAGACAAGATCCAGAAACAGGTCGTCAGGTACAACTATTCAACCCGCGCAACCAAAAATGGATCCGACATTTTACTTGGTCTGAAGATGGCACACATATCATTGGGCGTACAGCCTGTGGTCGTGCTACAGTAATCGCTTTACAACTCAACCATCCCTGTGCATTGATGGTCAGACGCGAATGGATTAGCGCTGGTTGGCATCCTCCCAGAGAGACTTAGGCTAAAATCGATCGGTATTACCCCGACACTTAGCGAGATCAAAGAATCTTTTGTAATCGAGGATAGCCATGACTCTTGTAACCATACCAACTTTTACGCTAGAGCCAACCAATCTTAAACGTTGGACAGTACAGGACTACCATCGCATGAGCGAGTTAGGGCTTCTCAACGTTGATGAAAGAACAGAACTGATTGCTGGACAAATTACATTAATGGCTGCAAAAGGAACTCCCCATGTGACCTCGCTATACTTACTGGCAGATGCTCTGCGCGGCGTTACACATCCTGAAAGGGATCGCCTCGGCACTTCTGCTTTAATTCGCACGCAAGACCCAATTCAACTGGATGATTTCTCAGAGCCAGAACCCGATCTAGCGATCGCCCAAGGAACAGTCTTGGACTATGCCGAACAACATCCCCGTCCCGAACAGATTTATCTCGTAGTAGAAGTTGCTGATTCAACGCTAAAATACGATTGCGAGATTAAAGATAAACTCTATGCCCAAAGTGGTATTGCTGACTATTGGGTAGTAGATCTCAAAAATCGCCAACTTCACATCTTCCGTAACCCAACCGCTACAGGCTACACCAACCATCTTATACTGACCGAACCCAACCAAGCTTCGCCCCTAGCATTTCCCGATCTTGCGATCGCCCTCACTTCTATCCTTCCTCCAGTCTAATCACCACAAGTTAATATGCTATAAATCAAGTTGAGAAATATCTTTGAACTGACTTATGATTGCAAATCCACAATTTAGCCACATAACTCCTGAAGAATATCTCGCAATGGAGGAAAAAAGCGATATTAAGCATGAGTATATCGATGGATATGCCTATGCAATGGCTGGTGCAAACGATCCCCACGTTACAATCACCTTGAATATAGCCTCTATAATCCGCAGCCATTTAAGAGGGACTGGCTGCCGAGTTTATATCACTGATATGAAAGCGCAGATAGATTCTTTAAGACGCTTTTACTATCCAGATGTAATGGTGACCTGCGATCCTAGAGATACGCAAACCCCAAATTACAAGAGCTTTCCCAAGCTAATTATCGAAGTTCTATCAAGTTCCACTGAAGCCTTTGACCGTGGTGATAAATTTGCAGATTATCAACAGCTAGAGAGCCTCGAAGAATACGTTCTAGCGAACACCAAACGTCGCCGCCTTGACTGCTTTCAGCGTAATGAAGCAGGACTCTGGGTCTTAAAATCCTATTCCGATATGCACGACAATTTCCAGCTATCGAGCATTAACTTTGAGGGCAAATTTGTCGATCTCTATGAAGACGTTACCTTTTTAGATGAACGCCGATAGCCTTGAAGAATTTGCGATATTTCTAACCCAAATGCTCCAAAACGAAGGCACTGAGAGATTCCCGAAGCGAAGCGATCGCAATTTGGTTAATTACTTCCGCTGCAAAGGCATAGGTGAGTAGACTCGCCGAACTTGCCGCGTCAATACCCCGACTTTGCAGATAGAAAACCTCCTCAGCATCCAATTGGCTGACAGTAGCACCGTGAGCGCATTTGACGTTATCCGCAAAGATTTCCAACTGGGGTTTGGTATCGATTCGGGCTTTGGCAGACAGTAATAGGTTGCGGCTGAGTTGCCGCGAATCAGTTAGTTGCGCAGGTTTTGCCACTTGAATTTTGCCATTAAACACGGCATGACCGCGATCGCCTGCAATGCACTTGTGCAATTGATTGCTCGACCCGTGGGGATAGTCATGGGACATGCTTGAATGCGTATCTGCTAAACGCTGACTATCCATGAAGGCTAGCCCATTTAAATGAGTTTCGGTTTGTTCGCCCATTTGTCTGGCGTATAAGTTATGCCGAGAGAGCTTCGCACCAAGGCTAATCGTGTTACCTTGATAGACACTGTGACGACTCTGCGCGATCGCGGTATTCGCCACCCAAAAGGCTTCATTACCTTCCTGCTGCACTTTTGTGTGATGGACTTGGGCGGATTCAGCCAGCCAAATTTCGGTGACGGTATTGGTAAAGTAGGGCTGCGAATCCATGCCCACATAGGTTTCCACCAGAGTCACCTTGCTATGGGCTTCGGCAACCACCAAGCAACGCGGCTGAGAAATAATTCCACCATCAGCCGAGACAAACAATAGCTGGATGGGAGCTTCTATACTTACACCTTTGGGAATGAGTACGACCGCCACATCTTTCGCCAAACCACTCAGGCAAGCCGTATTCAGCGTAGCGAAAAAGTCTTGGATGTCGGGATGTTTAGCTAGATGCGATCGCAGGATCGGGGCAATATCATCGCCAATTGTTCCCAAGGTTCCTACGACAATGCGGCGAGACGCATCCTGAAAGGAATCGCCGAGATTCTGGATGTGTGAATACTGGGAACTAAATGCGCCATTGATGAAAGTGATTAGATTCTCGGTAGCTTCTGGGATGGATGCTTTTTCGATCGCCTGTGCGATCGCGAGATCTGCCGTCCTATCCGAGGCAGGTCTGGTTAGGGCTAATTTAGCAAGGGCTGAAATGTCAGTAAACTTCCATTCCTCGTCTTTGGTAGTGGGGAAATTGAGCGTCGCGAGATTTGTGCTAACTTCTTGCTGAACTTCGGCTAAGTATTTGTTTGTGAGGGTATCTGGGGCTGAAGTTTCGGGTTTGTATAGCGCTAAAATCTGGTTGGCAAATTTAGAGCGATCGGCGATCGCGGCAAACTGAGAGAGGGGCTGTCCGTTAGAAATTTGATCGGAAACTTGAATTGTCATCTCGCCACCTCAAGTACTTCCTCTTCTTTTAACCAGTCGTAGCCTTTTTCTTCTAGTTCCAAAGCTAATGCCTTGTCACCTGTGAGGATGATGCGACCACCTTCCATGACATGAATAAAATCAGGGATAATGTAGTTAAGTAGGCGTTGATAGTGGGTAATCACGAGAGAGCAGTTTTCCGAATTGGAGAGGTGATTGACACCATTTGCCACAATTCGCAGCGCATCGATATCCAGCCCTGAGTCAGTTTCGTCTAAAATCGCTAGGGTTGGCTCTAAGATTGCCATTTGCAGGATTTCATTTCGCTTCTTTTCGCCACCCGAAAAGCCTTCATTCACACTACGGCTTAAAAACGAGGGATTCATTTCCACAACATGCAACTTCTCTTGAATGAAATCATCGAAGTCAATCAAATCGAGTTCCGCTAAGCCTTTTGACTTTCTAACGCTGTTGTAAGAGAGGCGTAAAAAATCAGAATTGGTGACACCAGGGATTTCTAAAGGATATTGAAAGGCCAAAAATATGCCCGTTCTAGCACGTTCCTCAGGTTCTAATTCCAATAAACTTTTGCCTTTATAGAGAATTTCGCCCCCTGTGACCGTATAGGCAGGATGACCTGCTAGTACTTTGGATAAGGTGCTTTTACCCGAACCGTTTGGCCCCATAATCGCATGGACTTCACCAGCTTTAATCTCTAGATTTAGCCCGTTCAGAATTTGGACTCCATCAACTTCCGCAGTCAAATCCTTGACTGATAAAATTACTTCACTATTTTCGACAATCATTTCTTTTTTCTTAACAGTTAACTTAAATTTGTAATGCTTTTGGAGTAATGGAAGTTCATAGCGATTAGAGAGAACTCTTTAACATTTGCGTAGCCTGTTCGAGGATTTCCTTGATAACGCCACTTCGAGCTTGGCACGAGCAAGTGTGCGATCGTAGGCATTATCCAACACTATTCTCTAATTTCAGTGCCAAGAGCTTATCGGCTTCCACTGCAAATTCCATAGGCAAAGCATTAAAGACTTCTTTACAGAAACCGCTAATAATCATGGAAACCGCATCTTCCATAGAAATACCGCGTTGCTGGAAATAGAACAATTGCTCTTCGCCAATTTTGGAAGTGGAGGCTTCGTGTTCGACCTTCGCTGTATGGTTTTGCACCTGAATGTAAGGGAAGGTATTCGCTTGGGAATCGCTGCCAATTAGCATGGAGTCGCATTGGGAATAGTTTCTCGCACCTGTGGCATTGGGGTTAATCTTAACTAACCCGCGATAACTGTTTTGAGAATTCCCAGCCGAGATTCCCTTGGAGATGATCTTGCTGCGCGTATTCTTGCCCACGTGAATCATTTTTGTGCCCGTGTCGGCTTGTTGCTTGTTATTCGTTAGCGCCACGGAATAGAACTCACCCACGGAGTTATCACCAGCCAACACGCAACTGGGATATTTCCAAGTAATCGCCGAACCAGTTTCTACCTGAGTCCAGGAGATTTTGGAATTTACACCCGCACAAAGACCGCGCTTGGTGACGAAGTTGTAAATGCCACCCTTGCCATTTTTGTCGCCCGCATACCAGTTTTGCACTGTGGAATACTTGATTTCAGCATTATCCAAGGCGACCAATTCCACAACTGCGGCGTGGAGTTGATTCGTATCAAACATCGGTGCGGTGCAACCTTCGAGGTAGCTGACATAGCTGCCTTCTTCGGCAACGATCAGGGTGCGTTCAAACTGACCTGCATCGACGTTGTTAATCCGAAAATAAGTAGACAAGTCCATGGGGCAACGCACGCCCTTAGGGATATAGCAGAAGGAGCCATCGGTAAAGACAGCGGCGTTGAGTGCGGCATAATAGTTATCAGCGATCGGCACGACGCTACCCAGATACTTTTCGATCAGTTCGGGGTAATCGTGCATGGCTTCTGAGATCGAACAGAAAATCACGCCAACCTTTGCCAAGTCTTTTCTAAATGTCGTGGCGATCGAGACGCTATCAAACACGGCATCGACAGCGACGTTCGATAGGCGCTTTTGCTCCGAGATCGGAATCCCTAGCTTTTCAAAGGTTGCCAACAGCTCGGGATCGACCTCTTCGAGGTTATCTAGCTTTTTCTTTGCTTGTTTTGGAGCCGAATAATAGACGATGTCTTGAAAGTCAATTTTTGGATAGCTCACATGCGCCCAGGCTGGCTCTTCCATTTTTAGCCACTGGCGATAGGCTTTGAGTCGAAATTCCAACATAAATTCGGGCTCATTTTTTTTAGCCGAAATCATACGGACGACATCCTCACTGATGCCACGAGGGATTGTGTCCGACTCGATCTGGGTGACGAACCCGTACTTATACGGTTGGTTGACTAACGCCTGAACCGTTGCAGTCATCTCTTTCTAAGGCTCCTAGTGTTTATGTGTGAATCCCTGCACTTAGACTCCTCATTTCTGGGGGGTGGGTTTAGGGGACTAAAACAACTTACTTGTTTCTTAACTACATTTTAGGTTACATTAGCAACATACAAGTTGTCAAAGTCATTTTTGCATCATATCTCGCCCATGAAACCGCCAAGTATTCCTATAGAGCAGGCTTCAACCAAGCAAGATATCTTAGAGCACCTTTTAAGGCAGGGGCAGGCTTCGGCGATCGAACTAGCTGAAAGTCTGGATATTAGTCCGCAGGCGATCCGCCGCCATCTTAAAGATTTAGAAACCGAGGGATTAATTCAACATTCTGCCGAGCATGCTGCGGGGATGGGTAGACCACAACATATTTATCAACTCAGTTCTAAAGGACGCGATCGCTTCCCAGATCGCTATAACCAATTTGCCGTGAGCTTTTTAGATACCCTGATCGAAACCGTAGGTGAAGATCAGGTTGACCAAGTTTTACACAAGCAATGGCAACGCAAGGGAATTGAGTACCGCAACCAATTGGGCAATGGCACGTTACAAGAACGTCTAGAAAAGCTCGTACTGTTGCGCCGCTCGGAAGGTTATGTGGCGGAATGGTATGCCGTGGAGACCAACGGTCAACCTAGCTTTATTTTTACAGAATATAACTGCGCGATCGCCCATGTTGCCGAATCTTTTCCCAGCGTCTGCGGTCATGAGCTAGAGATGTTTGGTGCTGCCCTCAACTGCACGGTCGAACGCACGCATTGGATGGTAGATGGCGAACATCGCTGTGGATATTTAGTTCGAGCCAATAGTTGATCTAGAACTGGTGATTACTGGAACCAGAAATTACTCAGCGAGCGCGATTTGAAAGAGATTCTTTGCCTTGGCTAAAGGTTTGGGAGCAATTCACGAATTGCCCCTTCTTCGCTAGCAACTTACCAATGGAAGTTCCTGTTTGGGCATATCCTCTATTACTTGAACCATCTCCGATTCAAAATTTACTTGGGCGCGGTTGGTCTTGCCGCCCACATAGAGCGTATTCTCAACCTGTAAAGCCCACACTTGTGAATGACTGACATAGCTAGCGATTACACCCAACATCAACAGTCCAAAACCAGTGTAAACGATCGGAATTCCAGGATCGGCTTTGATTTGCAAACCCGTACTTCCCACGACCTCCTTAATCGTCAGGGTAACACCATTCACTTCAGTACTACCATTTAAACGCAAAGTCGAAAGCAGGTTCCCTCTCTCATCATAGATCAGGAATGTCCCTTGTAAGTCTGGCGTAAGTAGGGTCACCCCTGCACTCAGATCGGTCTTTGTGGGAATCCAAGTTCCCCACACTTGCCCCCCATTGGTTTTAGATTTGAGCTTCGTTAGCGGTAACTGTAAGATGGGACTGCGATTGAGCGTAAAGCGAACAGAACTAATATCCCAGTTCGCTTGGTAGAGCGTTACACCCCGATAGCGTAAAGGCTTATTCACATGAATGGTTTGGCGATCGACTTCTTGCCCAGCCAAATCTAGGACGGAGAGATCGGAATAGAACTGATCGATCGCACCACTCGGTCTGTAATCAATCCAAAACCGATTGACCCGCACTGACCAATCTTTAGGAATCTGCGACTTTGACCATGCCCCAGATTCGGTAATATTTTTAATCTGAAACGTCTCCCCACTGGGAACCATTTCTTGCGCCGTAAACCCTGTTAATGCGCCCAAAATTGCCCCAGCCAAAACTAGTAACATGCTGGCATGAACGAAAATTGGTCCCACCTTACCGATTAAACCTTTGCGGGCATAGAGGCGATCGTCAGCTTGAAAAACTTTATAACCTTTTTGGGTAAGGGCTTGAGACAGGTCGTTGAGCGATCGCCCCGTGAGTTCTGTAGCGATCGGTAACTTGGCGAAACTTTGCGGTTTGGTATAGTAAAACCAACGTTTTGCCACCTTAAGCATCGGTAGCTGACGATTAAACGTACAGGCAGCGAGACTGGAACCAAATAGGATCAGGAGCGAGAGGAACCACCAACTGCCATAAACCCGATCTAACCCCACGATTAGGATGACTTGATAGGTCAGAAATCCAAATAAGGCAGGATGGTCGGGATAATTGAGTTTATAAAATTCCTGAGATTGTCCCTGCTCGATCACCGTACCCGTAATGCTAAAAAGGGCAATCAACAGCAAGAGCGCGATCGCTAGCTTCAGATTTGCCAGCATCGGAATGAGTTCGTGTCGCCAAAGTCGTTTAATCGTCTGCAAAGCGTTCGTCATAAATCAAGCTAAAAGCCATTAGCATGTAGCCACGAGCCTTTAGTTCCTATAGGTATAAAAGTTTAGTCGTCAAAGTTAAATCCTGTCATAGATTCTAACTTTTCAACCTATGCTTTTGCAGCGATCGCCATGCTCCTCCCCATTCAAAAACCGCGACTTAGTTCTTTTGGGTCGATGCCAACTTACCGAGCCGCGTGCAAGGCCTTAATTTCTTTAAGAATAACCATTAATCCTTTATTTTGGTGCTCGATCAGTTGTTGAATTCGGTCGAGACGCTGTTCCAAAGAGGCTACAACTGCATCTTGCTTGTCAACGCGATCGCTTAAAGCATTAATTCTGGCAACCACCTCACGCTGCACCAAGTTCTCGATCCCCTGAACCAAAAGAGTTTCAGTCGAGGTCAACTTAGCCATTACCGTTTGCAGGGTAGGCTCCTCACCACCTTTAGTGACATCTCTTTCTTTAAGAGGCGGTGGCGGTAGAGGCGCGGAAAAACTAACCACTGGCTGGATGACTTGAGCGGCACTTTGGGGAGTTGATTCGCTGAGCAGACTTTGAATGCGAGAGACCAATACTTCCGCTTCAAAGGGTTTTTCTAGAAACTCAAAACCAACAAATGGCTCGGGCACATGCTCTGCGACCTGCTCTTTTAGCCCTGAAATCATGATCACGGGCGTATCTTGTAACCCCTCTACCCGTCGAATTGCTTGTAATGTCTGATACCCGTTGTATTTGGGCATGACAAAATCAAGCAAAATTAAGTCCGGGAAAATTCGTCTTGCGGCATCAAGACCTGTCTTGCCATCGTTGGCTTCCAGCACTTCGTATTTATCCGCAAGTATGCTTTTAACCATTTTGCGGATCATGATGCTGTCATCAATCACCAGAATTTTTTGTGCAGTCATCGAGAGTGAGTCCGCTTGATACTGATCCTGTGCGAGACCATAATATTACACCATGAAACTTAATGTGATAGAAACTTTTGCGGTAACTTATCAGTCAAAATACATGGTTTCTACTGGATTCTGTCAGATCGATTAAGAAGTTTTAAGATTCCATGAAAAAATTTTTGCCCTATTCTTGGCAGCCCTTTTTATACATAGGATACATAGGCGTACTAGGGCTAAGTATCTTATGTGGTTATCTGATGGCTCAGCAAAATCCTCTTGGGATCGATCGGAACGATCGATCTGCTAAATCATTTCAACCAGAAATCCCCACCACCAAACCTCAACATCTTTTAAGCCTCACTGGAAAAACACTAGCCAAAGCCACAAATATTTCTCCTGCCCAGCCCGACTCGATTGTCTCGCATCTACCGAAACCAGATTTGCCAAAATTAGATACTAAGACGATCCCAATTCAGATTTTTTATGCCAATAGTCAATGCGATCGCTTGGTTGAGGCGATCGAGCAAATTCCTAGTTCTGCATCGGAGCAAGAGACAGCAACTAGAACCTTAAGAAGTTTGCTTGAGCATCAAAGAATTTATGGGTTCAAAGTCAGTGGCTATAAAGTCGCTCTAGAAAATGGCGTTGCGACTGTGGATATTACCCTCGATCCCAGTTCGCAACGGCGCATGACCTCTTTATCTAGCTGCGAACAATTTGCCCTGTTTGCTTCGATCAAAACAACCTTGATGCAAAATCAGGCTTTAACGGTGAATGAAGTCAGATTTACTGAGGCAGGTCGTGAGATCTATTTATAGGATTGAAAGCCTATAGGATTGAAAGCCTATAGGATTGAAAGCCTATAGGATTGAAAGCCTATAGGATTGAAAGCAAAAAGATTTAAGAATCTAGCAAAAACAAGCAATTTAGCCATTGCGATCGCCGATCTAATTGGTGATGATTGCATTGGTCTCATTCTGGTTTATGATTGCAGCGAAATCCATAAAGTCATCCGTAAAGTTAAGTGATAATTGCTACGATGACTAGTCAATTTTCGTAGCAACAGTGTATTGTTAAAATCACATCATCTGCTTATATTTAGGAGTTAATTTATGGGTATATCAGAGTCTCAGGTTTTAACAGCTCTAGTTGTTGCCTTGTTTCCCGCAGTCCTAGCCCTCTTGCTAGGTAGTGCTCTGTACAATACTTAAGTCATCATATCTAACTTTATTTAGCTAGAGGTCATTAGATGGTTGCCAGAAGAGGCGCATCCCATTTTCCATCGTCGCAGGAACCTAAGCGTCCCCTGCAACGAAAGCCTGCTCCTAGTCAGCAAGGTAAGGAAACTTCGCGGAATGGTGGTTCATCTGGTAACCAATCTAATCCTCAAGCTAGTCAGGCTTCGACACAAGCTAGTAACCAAGGTAGCCAGAGATCCCAGCCTAGTCAGCCTATCTCTACAAATTCTCAATCTTTGGCACAATCGGCTCAGGCAAATTCAGTTATATCTTTTTCTGGTTATCGTGAAGCCAGTTATAGTCAAGCTGCCGAAGCAAAGTTTAAGCGCCAGCGAGCACAGCAAAATAAGACAAGAGGGATAGAAGCTGTCGTCGTAATTGCTGTCAATATATTTTTATCCGCAGCCGCAGTAATTGCTTTAACGAAGTTGCTGCCCTATCAGTCAGTACAGAAAGAGAGATTAGATACAATCTCTGCTGAGGTTGAAAGCGCTGAGCAACGGGTAAATGCCCTACGGGCTAAGTTACCCCAGACCTTTGATTCGGGTAAATCGCAAGAAGTCTTTTTAAGAAAGCAGGGCTGGATCAAGCCAAATCAAATGACAATCAAGTTGGTTGAACCCGGAGATATTGCGACACCTAATGGTGAATATCTTCCTTCTACCAGTACGGCGCAAAAGCCAAGTACAAAAACTTCTCCCGCTACTCCGTCCATTCCATAGCTTTAGTCATCTATAGCTCTAGTCATCCATAGTTTTAGGCAGAATTATAAAAGGCAATGAGAAATTTGCTTTTTCGCGATCTTACCTACAGCGATCGCGACACTCTATGGCAGATGCTGATGTATGCTGCTCACGAACAGACGCTCGAAGCCGTCAAGAGCCAAGCTTTGCTGGTTAGGTATGTAGAAAATTGGGGTCGAGCAGGCGATCTTGGCATGGTGGCAGTTGAGCCTCACAGCGATCGCGCCCTTGGGGCAGCATGGCTGCGCTTATGGACACCCTCTGAAAGGGGATTTGGATTTGTGCGCGACACCACCCCTGAGTTAGCGATGGCAGTTGCACCCGAATATCGCGGCAAGGGGATTGGCACGCAACTCTTGGATCTCGTATTAGAGACTGCAAAGATAAGATATTCTGAGGTCTCGCTCAGCGTTCGTGCTGAAAATCCAGTCTTGGGACTTTACGATCGGGTAGGGTTTACAAAAGTTGCAGGCAGTGAAGTTAGGAACCGCGTGGGTGGGATTTCCCTCACCATGGTGAAAAAACTTTAGGAATTTTGCCATGATTCCATAGCAGTTTTTGAGCCAATTTACCATGAAGCTGGGTCGCAGGTCGCATTAGGTTTTGGATTCCTGTCTGTGGTGCTTTTGAAGCTAATTTGTTGCAAATTAATTTCCAATTCCCAGCGAATTGCCATACAGGTTAAGCTTATGGAGTGATCCTAATAGCCATTGGCAAAGCAGATTATGGGTGCAAGCAACAAGCCACTTCGACAGACTCGCCCTTTTGATGCATTGAGGCGATCGCTCGAATCGATACCATTACCCCAAGCAGAAGAGTCAATTCCCCTGAGGGTATTGGTACAGTTGCTCGTGTTTGTGGGCATCGCTGCGGTCGATGTTGTCGCTAGTACGGAAAATAGCATTTGGGCAATTCCACTCAGTGCGATCGGGGCAGTGTGGGGATGGCATGCCAGACACAAGCGTAATGTGGCAGTTAAGTTTTTTATCGCGATCGCCATGATTGTGATGCTGGTCGTATTTTTGGGCGATCTGGTCAGGCAAGCTGAGGAAACTCGATTACTTTTAGCAAGGTTATTAATTCAGCTACAGGTGTTGCATAGTTTTGACCTACCAAGACGCAAAGATTTGGGCTATTCGGTCGTGATTGGCTTAATTTTATTGGGTCTAGCTGGCACGCTCAGCCAAACCATGATTTTTGCGGTGTGGTTGATGCTGTTTCTCGTAATTGTTTTGCCCGTACTGGTGTTAGATCATCGCTCGCGACTGGGCATCAAAACCCGCAGTTTTAAACTCACCAAAATCGGAATCTCACCCTTACCCATGCTCGGTTTACTAACCGTTGTATTGGTCTTGGGTTTAACAATTTTTGCCCTATTGCCGCGCTTGCCAGGGTTTCAGTTACGTAACTTTCCCGTCAGCGTCAACCTGAATGTGCAACGTCAGATTCCCGCAGGTGGAATTGTTACCGCAGGTCGCAGCAATCAACAACGGCAAGGTGCAGGGGGAACAAATGGTACGGGAGGAGATGGTACCGGGGGACAAGCTGGTGGAGGTGTGGAACTGCTGCCACCCATTTTTTCCACCGAAATTGATTCGACGAAATCAACTCAGATTAAACCAGAGCTGGTGATGCGGGTGCGATCGCAAGCGGAGCTATTTTGGCGGGTGTTGGCTTACGACCAATTTACGGGCAAGGGCTGGAAAATTTCTCGCAATGACAAGAGTCAAATCCGCACGCTCAAACGTTCCTATTGGAACTATGAGTTTTTTATCCCTGCATTTACGGGCTTTTCGGTCAATGCCAATTCCACGCAAGAGGTGGTTCAAACCTACACCATTGCAACTGAAAATTTCCCTAACCTCGTGCCTGCGGCAGCAACCCCTACAAGGTTATTTTTCCCAAGTGAAGAGATGGACTTGGATAACGAGGGAAGTTTACGCGCACCGGGACAATTGCCGAATAACCTCACCTATACGGTGATTTCATCTGTCCCTTATCGCGATCGCACGGCTTTGATCAAAGCTCCCCAAGAATACCCAAGGCCAATTCGTAAGTACTATTTGGAAATTCCTAGTACGATCTCCCCCAAGGTAAAGGAAGCTGCTGCAGAAATCTTGGCAAATGCAAAAGGTGTTGTGAATGGAAAGCCCTTAACCTTCGATAATCCCTATGATAAGGCTTTGTATTTAACTCAGATTGTCAAGCAAAAATATCGTTTAAAAGAATTTACATTCAATCCTGATGGCAGTGATGTGGTTTCGCAGTTTATCGCTCAAGGCGGTGGAGAACCTACGCATTTTGTTTCGACCTTAACGATCATGCTGCGATCGCTAGGAATTCCAGCCCGTTATGCGGTAGGTTTTGCCCCCGGTAAGTTCAATCCATTTACGGGACTCTATGAAGTCCAAAATACCGACGCTCAGTCTGTTGTGGAAGTGTTTTTCCCGAATCACGGTTGGCTCGCCTTTGACCCCGTTCCGGGAAACCCCCTATTCCCTCCTTCGGTTGAGAACGATCGCACGTTTAGCGCCTTGCAGAGTTTTTGGAATTGGATTGCTAGTTTCTTGCCACCGCCAATTGTGGGCTTTTTTGCCGTCCTGTTTAACTCCATTGGTAAGTTCATCAGCGAATCCTTTACCTGGTTGGTGAATAGCCTTGGGGCATTGGGATGGGTGGGTATTGTTGTCGGGGTGATTATCCTCTTTTTGTTTGGGCTGCTGCTCTGGGCGCTCTGGCAAGCCGTAATTTGGACGGGCGATCGCCGCCGTTTCCAAAAACTCGATCCCGTTCAAAGAATTTATTACTTGATGCTGCAATGGCTTGCCGAGCAGGGCTTACCCAAAGCTCCCCATCAAACGCCCCAAGAATATGTGGCACAGGTCAATAGCCAAGTTAGCCCCCAAAAAGCCGAAGCGATCGCTGCAATCACACAGTCCTATCAAGACTGGCGATATGGCGATCGCCCGGCAAATCTGGCTCAGCTAAAATCCTTGCTGCGAAAGCTACGTAGTCTGCCTAAGCGTTCTTAAATAAAAATGGTATTCCCTCTGTAAGGGTAATCCCCCTGTAGGATTTAGGGCAACCACGGGGGGATTGCCCCTACAGGATGGGATAGATTCTCTTCGCTAATTTAACGAAACCAATAAACTGGCAGGTTTACTGAGTTCCCCTTCTAAATGAAGGCGTTGATTGGCGTGAAGGTGGCGCACAATGCGATAGAGAACTTCAATCTCGCTAGTAGCGGCGATCTTTTCGGCAATTTGCTCTAGAGAGAGCTTACCTCCTTCGGCTTTGAGTAATTCCATTAACCTTGTCTGCAAGGCCAGAACCTTAGCCGCCGCTTTTTTGCCAGCTTCCACACCAGGTTGGTGATAAGCATTAACATTGACAAAAGAAGCATAGAAGCTTACCGTACGCTCGTAGAGAGCGATTAAAGCCCCAACATTCAGGGCAGAGACTGTGGGAATTGTAACTGTGATGGAATCCCTGCCATTTTCGTAGAGCGCTTGGCGCGTGCCTTGCAACAAACCCGACAGATAATCTCCACTGGTGATGCCTACTTCCACTTCGGGATGGGGTTTGTCGCTATCATGCAAAACCTCGATAAAGGTGGCAAAGAAATTCGCTACCCCTTCCCTGAGTTGTTGCACGTAAGCATGTTGATCGGTGGAACCTTTATTCCCATAAACCGCAATGCCCTGATAGACCGTGTTGCCAGCTAGGTCTTTCTCTTTGCCTAGAGATTCCATGATCAACTGTTGCAAGTAACGGCTGAATAGCAATAGGCGATCCTTATAGGGAAGTACCACCATGTCTTTCTCCCCTTTGCCATTGCCTGAGAAATACCATGCGATCGCCAGCAAAGCCGCAGGATTTTGTTTGAGATTCTCCACTCGGGTGGCTGCATCCATGATCTTTGCCCCTTGCAGCATGGCACGAATATCAACTCCTTGCAGAGCCGCAGGCAGCAAGCCCACTGCCGAGAGTTCCGAAGTCCTTCCTCCGACCCAATCCCACATCGGAAACACATCTAGCCAACCAGACTGCTTCGCGAGTTTCTCTAAGCTACTATCTTTACCTGTAACCGCAACCGCATACTTAGAAAAGTCTAAACCTGCCTGTTCGTAGGCATATTGCACTTCCTTCGCACCATTCGCAGCCTCAGGGGTTCCACCTGATTTAGAAATCACGATCGCCAGTGTCGTTGCCAAGCGATCGCCTAGTTGCGCTAACACCAAATCGATTCCATCTGGATCGGTATTGTCAATAAAACTAATTTGCAAAGGCGGCTCTGCGGTAGCCAAACACTGCGCGACAAATTGAGGACCTAAAGCCGAGCCACCAATCCCAATGGAAAGAATATTTGTAAATTTGGCAGCATTGGGCGGATGCACTGCTCCCGTATGGACATCTCGTACAAAAGCTTCGATACGATCTACCGTAGTTACAATATCTTGACGTAAATCGACCGTTGGCGCTAGCTCAGGCGCACGCAACCAATAATGCCCCACCATGCGTTGCTCATCAGGATTGGCGATCGCGCCAGATTCCAATGCCTTCATGTCGGCAAAAGCCTGCTTGAGCTTTGGCTCCATCGCGCTAACAAAGTCTGGCGTAAATCGCATCCGACTAATATCAACGTACAAGCCGAGTTCAGCGTGATAGTACAGCCAATCTTGGTAACGTTGCCACAACTCCGTAGCCAAATCCATAAACACCTCAAAGTAACAAAACCTTTGCTTAAATCAGCTTAAATCAACATCCTCCACAAGACATTAAGCCGATGTTAAGAAGTGATCTGGGATTGTCATACTTTGTAGAACAAAATGCTAAGGTGAATTTATAGACCAGTTAGCCACAGTAGATCCCCCAGAGTTTGAGGTTCAAAAAGGGGAATTGCAATCTGTCAAAACGTTGATTGGTATCATCTCAACATTGAGGTAAATTTATGAAACTTGTAATTCAAGGCAAGAACATTGAAGTCACTGATGCTATCCGCGAGTATGTCAGTCAAAAAATTGACAAAGCCGTTAGCCATTTTCAATCACTGACAACTGAAGTCGATGTGCATTTATCAGTTGCACGCAACCCTCGCATTACCTCAAGACAAGCGGCTGAAGTCACGATCTATGCCAATGGAGCCGTGATTCGGGCTGAAGAAAAGAGCGAAAACCTCTATGCCAGTATCGATCTGGTTGCAGATAAGATCGCCCGCAAGTTGCGAAAATTTAAAGAGCGGAAGTCGAGCAAGAGTGCTGCCAAAACTGCAGTTGCAGTGCTAGAACAACCACCTTTGCCCCTTCCTAACGACAACCGCGTACCTGAGCTGCCTGCTCAAGTCGTGCGAAACAAGTATTTTACGATGCCACCTATGAGCGTCGAGGAAGCTGTCGAGCAGCTAGAGCTTGTCGATCATGATTTTTACGTGTTCCGTAACACTGATTCGGGGGAAATTAATGTGGTTTACGAACGCAATCATGGCGGCTATGGGGTGATTCAACCTCATGCTGTGAACGGTCATAAGAAACATTAGTTACGATCTAAGACGCGCTGAACCTCACCATCGTTGTTTTGTGAAATAGTTTTAAAAGAAGGGGCGATTTGCTCCTTCTTTCTTTTTTTGCGGACAGATGTTAGCGTTCTACCCGCTAGAATTACTTAGTGCGATCGCGTACTATAGAAATCCTAATTTCATCCATAGGAATTCTTTACAGATAGGGTGTTTTGTCTGACTGACTTATGGTCAGTCTACGCACAGCCAAGATCGCTATCCCCAGAATTTACATATCTGATTTAGGATTGCTATAGGGACTCAGTACAACCAAAGAAATCTATGACAGTCAAGCACGGCGAAGAGGCAATCTTAGAAACCAGCCTCACAACTTTTCCCAATCCTCGGATTGGCAGAAACTACAACGTTCAAATTACCCTGCCCGAATTTACCTGCAAATGTCCTTTTTCGGGCTATCCAGATTTTGGCACGATCTACATCGACTATGTTCCCGATCGCTTGCTGGTCGAGCTAAAAGCGATTAAGTTGTACATTAACAGCTACCGCGATCGCTACATTTCCCACGAAGAATCGGTTAACCAGATTCTCGACGATTTTATTGCTGCCTGCGATCCTAGCCATGTGAATATCAAAGGGGACTTTAACCCACGCGGGAACGTGCATACCGTTGTCGAAATTAACTATGATAAGCCTGTTAGTCTGTCTTAACGTAAAAAATAGGTAAAATGAACCCTGTATGTAGCCAAGTGGTTGCCTAATGCCTAACACTGAACCCAAAGACCGTCCTGTCAAAAAGAAAAAAGCCAAAAAAGGATTTAGACTAAGCTACAGCTTTGTTTTGCTGATCTTGATGGTGATTGTCGGTACGATTACAGGTTTGTTCGCGTTTAAATTTGGTCAAAAGGCTCTGGAAGGGGTTAATCCCTCACCAACAGGTGTGAAGTTGCCCAAACTAACCCCTAAATCAAGCCCAAGCCCAAGCCCGAGTGGTACGCCCAAAAAGACGGATGCGACTTCGTTTCTGTTAGATGAAAACGAGGTAATTGTTGCTTCACAAATGTTATTTAACGAACAGTTGGGCGGTTTAACTCGCAAGCCAAGATTTCCGCGATCGCTGATTCAAAAGCCCCAAGTAACGCAGGTGACTAGGCTGGCATCTATTCGCGATCGCTTGGGACTGCCAAGATATCGCGAATTAGGGACTTTTGCGCTTTTAAAAGAGTCTGACCTATCTAGTGCGATGGGTCGAAGCGATCGCGATTCTAGTCAGAGCAGTTTTACGTCCCCAACAACGCAAACCACGGCGATTGTCGAACCCGATTCGCCATCCGTTGCACTCTTTACCCCACCAAAAACAAACCGCCAAACCATTGAATCTCTCTACAGTCCAGTAGATCCCATGCCGACTGAGCGGTTCCCTACCTTGCCCTCTATGCCATCGCTTCAAGGCGATAATAGTCGCCAAGAGCAGTTAAACGATCTATCGGGCTACCCCGAACGGGCGCTACATTTAAGACCGCGCGATCTATCTCGATAGGGGCATGTCTGCTATGGCAGATTGGGTTTCAAGAAATAGCAAATTCCGCGTCCTTCCGATGCACTCCAACTTTTAGCTCAACCCATGAATCCTGAAAATGTCCATAGACTTCTTAAGGTTTTCATCTTTCCAGTTTTGCGGATTGCAGCGTTGGTGTATCTCGGACTCTTGGCAGCGCTCTATTTCGGGCAAGCCAAAATGGTGTTTATGCCCCGTAGCGAGCTAACCGCTACACCCAAAGATCTGGGCTTAGCCTTTGAGCAGGTGCGACTGAGCACACAGGATAATTTGGGATTGTCGGCTTGGTTTGTCCCTGCTACTGAGAAAAACCCTGTGGGCAAGGCTGTGATTTTGTTTTGTCATGGCAATGCTGGCAATATCGGCGATCGCTCCCCCTATTTACCCATATTTCATAGTTTAGGGCTGTCAACCTTGCTATTTGACTATCAGGGCTATGGCAGCAGCGAAGGTTCTCCCACCGAAGCAGGAACCTACGCGGATGTGGAAGCAGCATGGCAATATCTCACCCAAGTCCGTAAGATTCCAGCCAGCAAGATCGTAATCTATGGCGAGTCCTTAGGCGGAGGCGTAGCATCCCATATGGCGGAAAACCAGCGATCGGGAGGCTTGGTTTTGGCATCGACCTTCACCTCAATCACCGACAGAGCCGCAGAGCTTTATCCGTTTTTGCCGATTCGCCTAATTTCTAAATTTTCTTATAACACCATCGATCGCTTACCCAACATCAAGAGCCCTGTTTTGGTAATTCACAGCCCAGAGGATGAAATCATTTCGTTTCATCATGGCGAAGCCCTCTTTAAAGCGGCGCGTGACCCTAAAATGTTTGTCAAGATTAAAGGCAATCACAATGAAGGCTATTTTGAGACTCAAGAAATTTATAGTGCGGGACTAGAAAAGTTTGTAAAGCAATATATCTCTTAAGATAATGAAATAGTGAGAGCATATTTTTGGGATAAATAATTTCGTGCTATTAGGATTCGATCCCGGCAAAAGTAAATGTGGCTTGGCAGTGATGGGGTTAGACCGCAAGTTGCATTTTCAAGCAGTTGTGAAAAGCGAAAGCGCGATCGCTCAAGTGCAAACCCTGTTAGGGGAATATTCGATTTCCTTGATGGTGATTGGCGATCAGACTGCCTCAAAACAGTGGAAGGCAGACTTATCGTCAAAATTTCCCGATCTGCGAATTATTTCGGTGGACGAACGCTATAGCAGCGAAGAGGCACGCAAACGTTATTGGGAAATTTATCCCGCGCAGGGCTTGTTAAAGTTGTTGCCCAAGGGGATGCGATCGCCGCCGCGATCGATTGATGACATTGTGGCAATAATTTTAATCGAACGATATCTCAATCGGCTCGTGAGCTAAAAATATTTGGCGATCGCCAAGTTGAGATGGAGATAGGGACGCACTAACGCATGCTGAAAAATTTTCAAGGGTTAACATCGCTTTTCCATCACCACCGATTGCCAAGATTGCCAGAATTTAGGCTGGCAGGATATCGGTCAGCAATTGTTGGGAATGTCATCGTCTTGGGGCTGCTCTATGGAGTCAGGCAACTGGGGGGACTGCAACAGTTAGAGCTAATGGTCTTTGACCAGATGATGCGATCGCGTCCAGATCGGGGAATTGACCCCAGAATATTAGTGGTAGGCATTACCGAAAGCGACATCAAGGCGCAAAAATGGCCGCTATCGGAACGTATTGTCGCGCAAACGTTGGCAGAGCTAAATCGTCACCAACCCGCCGCTATCGCAGTCGATCTAAACCTTCAACGCAACATTCCCCAAGAGCCTGGCTATAGCGAACTGATTGCCCAGCTACGACAGCCCAATGTAATTGCGGCAATGAGCAATGGGAGCAGTCAGAACGATCGCATCGAGCCTCCAATCGAACTGCCAAAAAATCAAGTAGGTCTAGTCGATTTACCCGCCGACCCCGATGGGTTCATGCGACGAGCGCTGTTATTTACCAATCGCGCTTCTTTTTCTATTCAGCTACTCAATGCCTATGTGCGAGCTGGATGTCCCAGCGATCGCCCGCAGCGTCAGGACTTTTGTCGAAATCTCAAACCCTCGTTTAATTCCCAAAAAGAATACGAACTGGGAGGTGTAGTATTTCCACTGCTAAGGTCAGACTCTGGGGCTTATCAGAACATCAATAGTGGTGGCTACCAAATCCTGATTAACTATCGCGGTTCGTCCCAAGCATTGCAGCGAGTCACGCTTACGCAAGTGCTGCAAAAAGAAGTGAATCCCGATTGGATTAGGGGCAAGATTGTGCTAATTGGCGTGAGTGCGCCCAGCCTCAAGGATGTGTTCTTAACGCCTTACAGCGTAACGGATAAGGGCACGGTGAGAATATCGGGAGTAGAGGTGCAAGCTCAGATTACCAGTCAGTTACTGGGTGTGGTACTGGATGGCGATCGCCTGTTTTGGTTTTGGGCCGAGTGGCAAGAGGTTTTATGGATGCTAGGCTGGGCGATCGCAGGCATAGGCTTGGCTTGGCTTATCCGCAAACCGCTTGTTTTAATTGCGAGCGAACTTTTCCTGCTATCGCTCTTGGTGGGAACTAGTTATATTTTGTATTTACAACAGGGTTGGATTCCAGTGGTGGCTCCTGCTCTAGCATTTGTGCTGACGAGCGTGACAACACTGATCGATCGCCAGTATCAATCTCAGCAGCAGCAAAAAACGATCATGCGGCTTTTGGGTCAACAAACTTCGCCAGAGATTGCGAATGCGCTTTGGCAGGGACGCGATCGGCTCTTGCAAGATGGCAGATTGCCTTGGCAAAATGTGACAGCAACGATTCTATTTACGGATATCAGGAACTTCAGCACGACGGTGGAAGGAGAATCACCCGAGCAGGTGATGGGCTGGCTGAATGAATATCTGACGGCAATGGCAGATGTGGTGCAGTCCCATCAAGGTGTGGTGAATAAGTTTATTGGGGATAGCGTGATGGCGGTGTTTGGCGTGCCGATTCCTCGCCAAATGGAATTAGAGATTGCTGCGGATGCGCGACTGGCAGTGGCAAGTGCCTTAGCGATGCGGTCTGTTCTAGTAGACCTAAATCAGCGCTTTGAGCAACAAGGATTGCCAAAAATTCAGATGCGGGTGGGAATCTTTACAGGTGCGGTGATGGTAGGCAGTCTGGGTGGGAAGAGTCGTGTGGAATATTGCGTGATTGGTGACAGCGTAAATATTGCCTCGCGGTTGGAGTCCTGCGAGAAGGAGCGTCAGATCGATGACTGCCGCATTCTGATCGCGAAAGAGACGCTGGATTATCTGCAAGATCTCTATGAAGTGGAAAGTTGGGGAGCTTTGCTACTTAAGGGGAAGGCACAAACGGTGGAGGTTTACCGCGTAGTTAGGCAAGTTTAACCTCTCCCTCCTTGTCTCCGAGAGGTAGAAGGCGTGATTTGATTCACAATCTTTTGCCAAAAAAATCACAGCGACTGAATCAAATTCCGATTACTTTATTGGTAATTGCTCAACCTAGAAGGAATCAGGGTTTCAGCCTATAAATTGTCTCAAAAACTAGCTAAATGACACCATTCTCATTTGTCAAACGATAATTTGCTGATATATAGATAAAATAGAGGTAAAATCGACTTTTTGACAGTCATTTTTTGTTGATTTTACTAAGTTGAGCAATTACCTTTATTGATTATGTTGAGGGCACCTCTAAAAATCAGTCAGAGACGAAAAACGAAAATAAAAAGAGAG
>NZ_JAZBJZ010000084.1:0-23281 GCF_036349135.1 Tumidithrix elongata BACA0141 | reverse complement strand
AACACTGGATTTTATTTTCTCATTAATTACCTGATTTTATGGCGGGAAGGGAGTAGGTGAGGGTTTGATTAATAAGTCAGGGAGTGCGACCAAGCTTGGAATATTGAGGGATTTTGCCAAATTTACTATTTGTTGCCAGAGAGAATTAGACGAGATCGCCTCTTGCCCCGTACTCTGAAACAGGTGATAGGCAAATAGCGTAACTTTAGCCTGCTCAAGCACTGGAAGTGTTGTCATAACTTCACGATCGCTTTTGCTTCGCGTAATTCTAGTTCTATTAATTCACGCTCCTCGCGCATAGACTCAAGCGATTGAGCGGAAGAACGATAATCTGCGGGGTCAAGGCTATTTATGAAGCTTTCATGCTCAGACATATGAGTTAGATGATCCTCAAGAGCCTCTATTAAATTGAATATTTTTTGTATAGCCTGCTTCACCCTCGAATTATCTCCTTCTTTGCTTTTTAACAGACGGTAAGCAGCATTTTGTACCTCGATTTTTTTGTTTTCCAGAGCCATCAAGACCAGATCTATGCCTAGTTCACCATAGTTCATAGCCTTTTGCAGCGCCGCAATCTGTAACTCTGTGGAACTACTTTGATATTGTTGCTTTACGCCTTCTAAGCCACCTAAAGTAAAAGCAGTAGATGGATGTGTTTCCAAACCGCCAAGGACGGCATCATCATTTTTGGGCACATATGAGCTTTGTTGCAAGTCGTTCGACTCTGAACCATCTTGTTTTTGACTGTGTAATTCAGATTCAGCAAAATAAGCATCAATAATCGCGCAAATTCTTGCCATGTGCCTAGCAGTCTTCCTAGCTCTTACATCATTTGGCAAGCCGCTAGAAGAGGAAATACTCGAACAACCATCCTGAGCGCATTCAAGCAGTTCTGCTTGAATATAAAGAGGGATTCTATCGGTATTTTCAAGATAATACTTTAGAACCATAGAAACTTCATATTTAGTGTCTGAGAAAAGATCGGTTTCATAGGAGTCCCAAGCTCCATCATAGGCAATTTGGGCTAATCTTCTTAATTCGCGCATTGCATTTCTCCTCTAAGAAAAACTAATTGAAGCCTTGTCTTGAAGTTCTGGAACGCTTTATAGAAGGAAGTGCTTCATGCTAGGAGTTAGGCAATGGCGAACTTTGAACGATATTGTTTAACAAAATTTGTTTGTAATCGCTAGGTGAATGTTCGGGAGCCTTCGCCACTTTCCCCTGTCCTGCCGCACGATGAGAATCTTCTAGTGCTTCTAGTCCATCTAACAGCGCATCATAGATCGCCGATCGCGATCGGCACCAATTACTCAAGGCATCGGCGATCGCATTGTAGTCGTTTGGCAAGCTAGCAAAGAGTTTCTCTAGTTCTACCTTGTCCTCTGCCGAAAAAAGCTGACTGCGATCGATTTGGAGTTGCGCGAAAACCTGAATCGTACTTTCTACAGACATAGTTTTTGCTCTTGGATTTGCTGTGTCTGGATTTTACCCTTTCCGCTAATTTTCAGATAATTCAGATTTACAATAGTTAATATCATCCTTACCTTCTTCATCGCGCATTTTACGCGCATTTTAAAATTGTTCTATGACCTCAGCGATCGCCCCAGAATCCACCCTACAAAAAATCATTCGACTCTTGCGCTGGAATAAGCCCGCAGGACGGCTAATTTTAATGATCCCCGCTTTGTGGTCGCTGGTTTTGGCATCGCACGCCCAGTCAAAACTACCGCCTCTAGATCTTTTGATTGTGGTGATCTTAGGAACCCTAGCGACCAGTGCCGCCGGTTGTGTGATTAACGACCTCTGGGATCGGGATATTGACCCAAAGGTAGAACGCACCAAAAATCGTCCCCTCGCCGAGCGATCTCTTTCGATCAAGGTTGGCGTCGTTGTGTTACTCGTAGCAGCCCTCTGTGCCTTCTTGCTGGCAACCTATTTAAATCCGCTTAGTTTTGGGTTGTGCTTTGCCGCCGTGCCTGTAATCGCAATTTATCCCGCCTGTAAGCGCGTATTCCCCGTGCCCCAGTTGGTCTTAGCGATCGCCTGGGGTTTTGCCGTTTTGATTCCTTGGGCAGCGATCGCAGGGTCTCTCGATTTGCATACTTGGGGGCTATGGGCGGCGACTGTGGCCTGGGCAATGGGGTTTGATACGGTCTATGCCATGAGCGATCGCGAGGACGATCTAAAGGTTGGAGTGAAATCCAGCGCCATCTTTTTTGGTGACTACGTGACGGGGGCGATCGCAGTTTTCTATGCGATCGCACTGGCTTGCCTAATCTGGCTGGGCTGGGATCTGCATTTAGGTTATTTTCACTACGTTACCTGTGGGATAGCAGGGTTATTATGGATCTGGCAGAGTCAACAACTATCCAAGATAGAAATACCTGCAAGTATCTACCAGCGTGCATTCGGCCAAAATGTCTGGATTGGTTTTATCCTCTTGGTTGGCATGTTAACGCCAGAACTCCAAAACTTAAGTTTTTGGTAAGGTTTTCAGCCTCTGGAGATACTCTAGCTACAGTGTGATTCTGTTAGTATCGAGTTGTGAGCATATAATAAATTCATGAGCAACATTCAAGAAAAAATCCAAGAAGAATTACAGAAAGCTAGAGAAGCCTGTGATGTCTCAGGTACAAACTCTAAGGAATGTGCAGTAGCTTGGGACACGGTTGAAGAGTTACAAGCAGAAGCTGCACATCAAAAGCAAGCCAAGGGCAAGAATTCTTTAGAAATTTACTGTGATGACAATCCCGATGCGGCTGAATGCCGTATCTATGACGACTAATCGCTCGAATATCACTAAGTAACTCTTTGGAATTACAAATTCCAGAAAAATTCACGATGTAAGACGCCGATCTAAGTCTCGTTAATATCTGTGGGGTAATGCCATACTCTACAGATATTTTTATGGAATTTATCCAAAATATCTGTTTCACGAAATAAATCAAATGTGATAGATTTAGCCCCTACAGCACTTTTTTAAGCACCCAATAGACCGCGTAAGGACGGATGGCACTATGGCGATTATTGTTCTAAAGGCTTGGTATGTACCTGAATATGAACCCTTGCGATCGCTAACCAGTCGCCCCCACGATTTGCGCCTTGCCAAAAATAGTTTGCTCAAATCTGCACTCAGGGTCGATTTTCTCGACGAAATTCAAGTAGTACAAGAGTCAGAATGGTTTCAGCGCTATCTTGCAGGCGAAACCATTGAGTTTTATATCGAAGGCAGTGGCAGCTATATTATTGCCAATATTGACCTGATCAGCCATGAGATTTATTTCACCAAACAAGAAATCATGGCTCATCTCGATCCCACGATCTTTTTTAGCTACCAAAATCAATACCCCCATTCCAGTGAAGTGATTTTTGCGGCTTTAGAGACAGCGATCGCAGACATTAACAAAAAAGCCCGAATTCCTCTCAGCCTAGAGCAGGCTCATCGCCTCACGGACGAACCGATCAAACTCAAAAGTGCCGTGATGGCAAGGCTCAAGCGCTGCATGTTATTCGTCGGCGACGTTACGCCTGTTGCCTATACCCCCACAGATCCCCCGCAACTATTGCTCAGTCCTCAAGTCTGCGTAGAGGTGGGCTATGCACTCCAAGCCAAGCGGCTCGAACAAATTCTGTTGATTCAAATCCAAGATCGCGAAGAAGATGCCACATTTCCCTTCGATCTGCCGATCTACCAGCGCATGGTCGCCAAGGATGTGAAGTCTTTGGTCAAGCAACTGCCGAATGCGATCGCAACCCATTTACAGCGATTTAATTTGTTTTGAGCATACTTTCGTCTTTGTTGGATTCGCGCCTCTTTGCTCCACCCAATAACGAAGATAGCTATTCTAAACCTATGGTTACTTTACCGATTAGACATCGCTTTACCGTTGAGGAATATCACAAAATGGGTGAGGCGCAGATCCTTAGAGAACGCACGGAATTACTCGATGGGGAAATTTTAGAAATGTCGCCGATAGGGCTTTTGCACGCCGCTTGCGTGTCGTATCTGGTGCGATTGTTTGTTTTGCGGCTGCCATCAATGGCTGATGTGCGATCGCAAAATCCCATTATCCTCGATGATTTATCTGAGCCTCAACCCGATCTAGCGATCGTCAAATACCGTGATGATTTCTATAAAGGAGGGCATCCCATTCCTCAAGATATCCTTCTACTCATCGAGGTTTCTGACACGACGCTGAAGTTCGATCGCGAAGTAAAAATCCCTCTCTATGCTGTCTCAAAAATTCCTGAAGTCTGGATTGTAAATTTACCCGATCGAAACATAGAAGTTTATCGCGATCCTGTAGCGCAAAGCTATACAACGGTTCAGCAATATCAAGGTGGCGAAAGTCTCTCTATATCTACGCTGGAAGGAATTGTTGTGAGTATCAAGGAATTGTTTGGGTTTTGATTTCGATGCGATCGCACCAAAGCAAATGATTTAAAGACTCTAAACACCATCTTCGCCCACTCCCACCAGCCTGCTTAACGAATGCCCCAAAGTTTTAAAGGTTTTAAGGCAGATATACTGTGAATGACCCAAACAGCGAAGTTTAGGTCATCGGCTCTTGATTAATCATAATGGTCAAACGCATGGATAAACTTGGGAACATATCTGTAAAAGGTTTTCGTCGCCTTCAAGATGTCGATCTTGAAATGAGAGATCTCACCGTGATGATCGGTGCCAATGGATCGGGGAAGACCTCTTTTTTAGATATGCTTTCAACCCTAGCTGCTTCAGCCAATGGGAAATTACACGACGCATTGCAAAATAAAGGTGGGCTAAACGAGATTTTAACTAGGGGGAGATCTCAGAACCTAGAAATAGCACTTTCAATGGGAATTCCAGAACAAGGAACGTTGCAATATGGTTTAGCTATATCTCCTAAAGGTTTATCCTATGAAATTAGGAATGAGTCATTAACACTGCAGCCCTCAATAAAAAGAGAAGCGAAAGAGGAGGCTGTAATACGAGTCACACAATACGCAGGAAGAGAAGATTTAACAGAAACTGAGTCTGAAATCACACAAAAGGTAAAAGAATCGTTTAAATATATTGATTCTTATGGCTTAGACGTTAAATATTTTAAAAATGGCGAATCTCTAACTCCAAATTGGGAACATAACTATCTTGAAACTTCGCTATCTCAAGTTCCAAAAATGTATCAAGAACCTGAAAAACTGAGAAAGAGTCTTGCTTCCTGTACCTATTATGGAGCGCTGGATGTTTCAGAGAAAAGCCCCATTCGTTTGCCTCAAGCAATGCGCCCAGCAAAGTTACCCGGGGCAAGGGGTGAAGATTTAGTTTCCTGTCTCTATGACCTACGGGAAAGCGATCGCGATCAGTTTGAAATGATTGAAAGTATTATTTCTACTGCATTCCCAGATTTTGAGCGATTAAACTTTCCACCAGTTGCTGCTGGAACTATCTCTATGACTTGGAAGGATAGAAATTTTTCTCAACCGATCTACATACATGAATTGTCAGAGGGAACGCTCCGATTTCTTTGGTTGGTGGCACTTTTGCAAAGCCAAAATTTGACAACCATCACACTCATAGATGAGCCAGAAGTGAGTTTACACCCTGAATTACTCAGGCACTTAGCTTATCTCATGAGAGAAGCAGCAAAACACACACAACTGATCGTTGCAACCCACTCAGATCGGCTGATTAGATTTCTTGAGCCCCATGAAGTCCTGATTTGCGATCTCGAGGAAGGCGAGGCAAAAATGACATGGGCTGACACGCTAAATTTAGATAAATGGCTGGAAGATTACACGCTCGATCAAGTTTGGGCGATGAATGTGATCGGTGGTCGTCCATGAAAATTGCTGTTTTAGTCGAAGGAGCTACTGAAATAGCTTTTAGAGAAAAGCTGCGCAATTTTTTGCAAAGTCGTCTGGGACAGCAAATGCCAAAACTTAAATTTATTCCCCAAAATGGTCTAATTCCCACAGAAGCAAAGCTTCGGCGTGTTGTGGAGAACTTGTTAAGTGATGGCTATGATGCTGTGATTGCACTTACGGATGTTTATGGCACTAAAGACTTTCAAACAGCCAAAGATGCCAAAGCTAAAATGACCCAGTGGGTCGGAAATAATCCTAAATTTTATGCTCATGCTGCATTACATGATTTTGAAGCATGGCTGCTTCCATATTGGGAAACTATTAAAACCCTCGCAAAACATAACCGTTCTGCTCCTAGTGGGGCTCCTGAGACTGTGAATCACGATAAGCCCCCCGCCTATAGGATCAAAGAGATTTTTGAGTCAGGAAAATCATGCAGTTACAATAAGCCGATTCATGGAAGAAAAATCTTAGAAAAAAACGATCTTATGGTTGCGATTCAAGCTTGCCCAGAGCTAAAGATGTTTGTAAATCGAATTATTGCGCTCTGCGACGAGAGCAAAGTAATCCCTTAAGGGGCAAGTTGCCAAAACATTCTGAATAATTAAGCGATCGCATCTGTCCTTAGATTCGTAAAGGTTTTGGGGGATTAAGACTTTAGGTATAAGGGATCTGGTCGTTGTAATTGTTAAAATACTGTTAACTCAATGCAGTCTCAATGCAACGGAACTTTATGCCAACAGCCTCCAAGTCAACATTTCAGCTAGATCGATATGATGCTGAAGCGATCGCGCGTTATTATCGGGGCAAGCCCTTGCAGGTGTGGTGGCGCTGTTTAGCGATCTTTTTACCGATGCTATGGCTGTTCTTAAAGCTGCGATGGGACAAGCGCACAGGACAAGTTGCGCAAAAAGGGAAACAACGAGCCGCACAACTGCGAAAGTTGCTGACGCGCTTAGGCCCTGCATTTATCAAAATTGGACAGGCTCTCTCGACGCGTCCTGATATTGTGCCGCCTGTGTATATGGATGAGCTGGCACAGCTACAGGATCATTTGCCCGCATTTCCCAATGAAATTGCGTTTCAATTTATTCGCGAAGAATTGGGCGGCGACCCCCACGAAGTCTATGCTGAGATCTCAGACAATCCGATCGCCGCAGCCTCACTAGGACAGGTTTATAAAGGCAGATTACACACAGGCGAACAGGTGGCGATTAAGGTTCAGCGTCCCGATATTGTGGCAGGAATTGCGCTTGATATGTATATCCTGCGTGGAATTAGCGCTTGGATGATGAAGTCTTTTAAATTCATTCGCAGCAACCTCGTCGGGATTCTCGAAGAATTTGCCTTCCGCATCTTTGAAGAGATGGATTACACCCATGAGGGGGAAAATGCGGAAAAATTTGCCAAATATTACGGGCACGGACAGATCGATGAAATCTATGTGCCTTGTATTTATTGGAAATACACTGCCAAGCGCGTGCTGACGATGGAATGGATCGAGGGCATTAAACTTACTGACATTGAGGGTGTGAAAGCTTCGGGCTTTGATAGTCGCCACATTATCGAGGTGGGCGTTCAATGTTCGCTTCGGCAACTGCTTGACTATGGATTTTTTCATGCCGACCCGCACCCAGGAAACCTGTTGGTGATGACAGATGGCAAGCTTGCCTATCTTGACTTTGGCATGATGAGTTCGGTGTCTGCCGAGCAGAGATTCGGCTTGATTGAAGCGATCGTGCATTTGGTCAATCGCGACTTTGATGCTCTCTCTAAAGACTATGTTCGCTTAGGATTTTTAAGTTCAGATGTCAATTTTGAAGGGATTGTACCTGCCCTCGCTGAGGTATTCAACCCCCCACCCGGCAAGAGTTTGACGGAAATGGATTTCAAAGGCATGACCGATAAGCTATCGCAGATCATGTATGACTATCCCTTCCAAGTTCCTGCCTACTATGCTCTGATTATCCGATCGCTGGTCACTCTAGAGGGAATTGCACTCAGTGTAGATCGCAACTTTAAAGTGCTTGCAGTGGCTTACCCTTACGTTGCTAATCGTTTGCTCACCGATCGCTCTCCCGAATTACGCATGGCACTGAAGGATGTGCTGTTCCGCGATGGTTCTTTCCGTTGGAATCGTCTAGAGAACCTGTTGAGTAACGCCCAAACGAACCAAGACTACAGTTTGAAGCAGACGGTCGATCAAGTCAGCGATTTCTTACTGTCTGAACGGGGTGAATTTATGCGCGATCGCCTCGTAGATGAACTGGTGAAGGGCATCGAAGAAACTGCCTTAAAACGCATTCCCAATCCATTTAGTAAGGATAAACCCAAGGCTAAATCTAGTGAAACAGAGGAATCAGGGCTAGATCATGCGGCGAATATCTGGTCGATCTTGCAAAAAGATCAAAAAATCGATCCCTTAGAATTTCTGCCTCTAGCCGGAAAGATTTTGCTGAAGCCTGAAACCCAAGCCGTGGGGCGTAATATTATCTCGCAGTTGGCGCAAAGAGCAATGACGCGTGTAATTAGAGAGATTGCCTTGAGAGGAACTTCAGTTTCCGAGCCGCAGGTTGCGATTCCACAACCCAGTGAGTCATCATCCAATGCCTCGAAGTCGGTTGAGGTAGAGACGTTACCTAAAAGCCCTAGCAGTGGTTCTAGTAGTGCTGCTTATGGCAGTTTCAACACTGCACCCAACGTAAACCAGAAGCCTCTCTCTAAAGAGCCTGTAGCTCTTGTCAGCTCTCCTAGCAGTTCATCTTCGCCCATGCGTCGTCAAGTTAACGGACGCAGTTGGTAGCGATCGCAAAATCAAAAGGATGCCCCGAGTCTAGCATCGGCAGTTAGTCCACAGTAAATGCTGGGGCATCAACCCAAGAGATTGAATTTGGATCATAACCAAAATCTCGGTTATGATGGGCTCATTAAAAAAACTGATATTTTTACAGCGATCGCAAACACCTCAAGATCCCTTCTACTAGTATTTATAGAGTCTTGTTGTTTGAGTACCTCATAAAAATTCAGATACTTCTCAACTTGAAAAAAGAGGTGCTTGGCTGTGGGGAAATATTCAGAATATATAAAGAAGCCTACAACACAGCCATCCATTGCACCACAGGCTGCACAACTTCAAGCCCGCCCTTTTGCGCCACCGCAAATCCAGACATCTGCTTCACCCCAATCTCAGGAGTCAACAGAAGCAGGTGGAGAAAGAGACCAGTTGGGAAAGCTGAATTCAGAAGAGAATCTATGCGTTACACCGCAATGCTTTTTGGATAACAACCGAAGTACACCAGAGAGCGTAATGCAACGGAAGTGGGAGAGCATCATTCAGAGAGCTAAGGAAGGAGGTGACGCAGAATTCAATCCATATCGTGAGTATACCCCAGTGAGAGGCTCATCTCAGGAGGTGTTTCAGCGAAAATGGGCGGAGACCGTTCAGAGATATAAGGAGAATCGTGCAATACAAGCGGGGACTACTTTACCCATTCAGGCAAAGTTAGCGATCGCAGAGTCAAACGATAACGACGAGCAGAAAGTCGATGAAGCGCCTAAAGCACTGCAACGTGAAGCAGGGGCAAATGAGGAAGAAGAGGAAGCAATTCAGGGAAAGTTTGAGACAGATGTAACTGTACAGACGAAAACAGAGATACAACCCAACCAAACAGGAATGCCAGATCGGTTAAAAGATGGGATCGAATCGCTATCAGGCATAGATGTATCAGATGTGCGGGTTCATAAAAATTCCCCGAAACCATCTCAGATCGATGCCCTAGCCTACGCTCAAGGGAATGACATTCACCTTGCTTCTGGACAGGAAGAGCATCTACCGCATGAAGCTTGGCATGTGGTACAGCAAAAGCAGGGACGGGTACAACCTACACTGCAAACGCAGGGAGTTGGGATCAATGACGATACAGGACTGGAAACCGAAGCAGATGTAATGGGTGCAAAAGCATCCTCAATGATTTCAGACTCTGTGTCAAACAAGTTCGATACTCAAAAAGCACCATCAGACACAAGCGATCGGAACAATATTCAACGAACAGTTAACGCTCAACTTTCCTCTAACGTGATCCAAAGAGCTACGTCAGAATGGCTCAAAGGCAGATTTGGCTATCCTGACACTCCTCTTATGCAAGACTTTCGGAACAAAATCGGGGATACGGCTTTTCAGGTATTCCTCAAATATAGTAACGAGCAGATAGAGTCCCTTGTTGATTTCTTCAAGGCACAACCCAACCCCATCCTTAGACCCCAAGAACAATGCGACTTACTCGTTCCATTAGTCGGTACAGCCGATCTACCACTGATGAAAGAGGCTTTAGCGATCGCCAACTACGATCCTACTGCTGCCCCAGCGATTAAAGATTACCTCTTTAAGTATCAAGCAAAGGGTGTTAAGGCGTTAGCCATTAAAAAGCTGGGAGAAAAGGGTAACGATCCAGTAGCGGCAGATCTGCTGATGACTGAATTAGAGAAATATAATTTTCATGAGTCAGTCAAGAATAAAGTAGAGAATCTTGGCAATCAGAAGGCAACGGATGAATACGATGAAGCTGTTGAAGAGAACAAACAAAAACGGGAATCTTACATCACTTCATATACCGAAAATGAAGACATCGATGTAGATGAATCGGATGAAACAATTGCGGAATCACTCAGCAATAAAAAAGCAACCCTCGAATATGACACAGCCGTTTCAAAGAACATTGTAGATCGAGAGACTTTTATATCTACATTCAAAAAGGAAACAGGGGTAGATCACACTCATACTTTTACCAAAAATGAAGTCACTAAAATCACACCTATAAGTAAAGGCTTAGCAAAAATCTTCCCTCACGATGATAGCTCTAGTGTCGTTAAAGTAAAAGAACTGATCGAAAGCAAACTAAAGCAATTAGACCGAACAAAAGAATCTCTAGATAACGGTCTGGAAGGGAAGAAAGAGACCTATAAAAATGAGGTGACTAAAAAATTAGGCGAGTTTGAAACTAAAAAAGGGAAACTCGATTCTGGGTTGGAAGGGAATAAAGCAAAATATAAAGACGCTCTAAAGTTAGCCATTACTCCGCTATTTGCTTTTCCTGATAGTGAGGCAGCTTCTGAATGGGTGCTGACTTCAGCGGGGGCAGATGACAAAAAAGCGACTAAACTGGTTGCATGGTTCGTGAATGGGCTGAGTGCAAAGATCTCACTTACAGACATTCAGAAAATCTTTACTGTCTTCTCTTTGGAAAAATTAGAGAATGTACATATTCCAGTAGGAGGTACTGATGCTAAAGCTCAAGCACTGATGCTATTGCTGAATGAAGCGAAAACTGGAGAAGATGTAAAGTTTAAAACCCTAATCGATCGCGATGAGACTGAAGACTTTACAGAATTGCTGACATTCTTTAAAAAAGCAAACAGTGATATTGACAAGGCGCTAACTATCTTTAGCAAAAAGGATAGCTCAAAGGATGTAAATAAATTATTAGGTGACCTAACCGTTCCTACAGTTGTAGATCCCCTTCAGGAAGGGGAAGATTACCTTAAACATAAAGGCAAAGCCGCAGATGCTTCCTTTTTGATTGCAAAAAGCATTCCAAAGGTTGATTCCGAGAAAATGCTTGCCAAAACTTGGATCGTTGGACATGGCGAACAAGTTGCTTTTATTTACGGTAAGTCTGGCAATAATGTCACCAGAACCATTGCTGTGTTGGACATTTTAAAAGGTGCGACTAAGCCTAAAACACCAGTCGATGTCAAAAAATGGCTCGATCTCAAACACACATTCAACAACATCTACAACAAATTACAAGCTGACAAAGATCAACAATTCTGGGCAGGAGAAAGCTGTGCGGAAAGCAGCGTTTCAGTGACCAGCCGTACAGGACTAGGGGTAGTGAAGGTGGGTAAGGTCAACGTACCTGTGGAAGATACTGTCAATACTGTCATTGCAAGTTGCCGTGATAAAGTTGTAGGACAGTTCCATTCAGGCGGTAACTTCGGTAATCTTGGCAATGGCGCTGGTCAGACTGGAATGGTACTTCCTGATAATGTAGGGTACAGGGAATACGATATCAAGCCCTATAAGGACGATCCAAGTCGGGGCACAAGGCGAGTTGTTGTAGGAGGAGCAAATTATTACTATACAGGTGACCACTACAAGACGTTTACAAGGTTCAGATCATGACAAAGTTTTATCAATTTGCGCCTGAAGTATGCGCATTTTTTTCGAAAGATCGAGACTTTGCAGAGACTCTATTTCAGGAAAAAGGCTTAAAGACTTTTTGGGTTGATGGGAAAAAATGCCCGACTTCCAAAGATTTTGTGGAACAGCTTGCCCTTGCCGTTCAGTTCCCCGGCGAAGAGTTGAGTTTAAATATCCTCAGCCAAGAACTTTCTAACTTAGACTGGTTCGATGCCAAGAAATTTGGGATCTGTATTTCCGATGCCGATCTGTTGTTTGCGAGTGGAAACCGTTATATGTGGCAGTATCTGCTTGGCATGGCACAGAACATTCAGAGCAACGTTGAAGACTTCAATCGTCCCTCAATTAGCTGGCTACTACAAATGGAAAAATCCAAAATCGAAGAATTGCAAGAATTTTTTGAACAAGAACTTGGGTTTGTCGTGCAATATCTCAATTAATGCGATCGCTCGTTAGGATTTTTGACCTACCCTTACTCCAAAACAAAAATCTGATCGCTACGGCTCTCGGTTCATCTTTGCCCATGCGTCGTCAAGTTAACGATCGCCGTTGGTAGTTAAACCAGAGTCTTTATGGATGCTAAAATGCATCCAAGCGTCATAAGGTATCTGGTATGACTAGTTCTATTTCTCGATCGCAGGATACAAACGGTCTAGGTACTCTTAGCCCAGCAGAGCCTAGTGTGCAAGAGAAAGTAAAAGAACTAACTAAAAAAGGTAGAGATTTAGCTAAGTTAGGAAACTTGCAAGAAGCAATCGCATCGTTTGAACAAGCTATTCAACTTGATAATAAGAATTATATTGTACTTAACACTTATGCGAATGTCTTGGTAAAACAGGGAGAGTATCAACGTGCTGCTGAATTATTTAAGCGTTCTTTGCAATTAAATGGCAATAATATTCCCACATTAAACAGTTATGCGAATGTTTTGGTAAAACAGGGAGAGTATCAACATGCGACTGAATTATTTGAGCGTTCCTTGCACCTAAATGGGAAAGATATCATCACATTAAATAGCTATGCAAATGCTTTGGTACAGCAGGGAGAGTTTCAAAAAGCCTTTGAGCTATTCGAGTTTGCTCTACGGTTAAACAAAGACGATGTTCGGACATTTAAAAGTTATGTAGATGCCCTATTTAGAGCAGGTGAATTTCAAAGATTAGTTGAACTTCAGCCCGACAGGTCTTATTTCCGTTTGCAATATGCTCAACAACTTGAAGGTGAAGGCAAGTATAACGAGGCACTTTTACAACTTTTGGCTATCGATTTGGCAACGCAAAAAAACCATCACATTACCATCATCCAAATTAACCTCGGTCGTTTGTATTATCGTTTACGGCAACCCGAGCAAGGAATGAAACTCATTACTGAGGCGATCGCTAACTCAGATCAGCAAGATCAATCCATTCTCTATGCTGCCCGTAGCCTTTTAGCTAGCGATCCAGATAGCGAAGAAGCGATTGAGCTTTTGCGTCAAGTCCAAGAAACATCACCTCGCTATGCCGAAGCCATGAAAGCGATCGCCCTCAATGCCAATGCTGAAACCTCCTACGAACTATTTGGAGGGGACGAAGAGAGAACTGACGATATAGAGATGCTCTATCGTGCCATGTATCACAAAATTGGTAACGAAGTTGCTGTCCTCAAATCGATCGCTTATCGGTTACTGCGCCACATGGAAGGAGAGCATCCTCTCGTCAAGGAAATCGTGCATAACCTCGAAGAACTGCTAGAAGGTATTGCCCGTCAAAGAGCAACCGAAAAAGCAGCGATTGCAAACATTCCCCACAGTAACTACAAACAGCTCTTAGAGATTGTCTCTAAAACAGCCCACGACATTTCTGATGAAGTCAATAATCAACTTGCGGTGATTGAGTCCAAAACTCGCCGTGCCATGCGTCATCTTTCCACAGAAACTCCGCAATACCAAAACTTTGAAAAACTACTTCTACAGCTAGAACTTACTCAAACGGCGCTTAACGATCTGAAATCCATCAACGAAGGCATGATTATCCGCAGGCATCGCTTTTTGGTACGCCAACTATTTGAAAAATGGGAACCTGCTAACTGGACAAGCCAACCTCGTATTGATGGCGTTCGCATTCGCCTTGATATTCGCAATCCCGATGCAGAATTTGATGGCGACGAAGAAAAAATCAAGAGCATTCTCAATGAGTTGGTCGAAAACTCCCTCAAGCACAATCACAGCAACTCTAACCTATTTATCCGCATGACTGCTAGCGATTTGCTCAACCCACAAGATATTAGTTATCCGACAATTCCAGGCGATCGCAAGTTTTTGTACATTGAGTTTATCGACAATGGACAAGGTATTCCCGATGACAAAAAAGAATGGATCTTTCAACCGCTAAACACAACCTCGCCAGAAAATAAAGGGAGTGGACTAGGGCTATTTATTGCCCGTAAAACCCTTGAAAAAATGGGTGGACGGATTCGAGAAGTTGGAGAGACAGGTAAGGGTGTAAAATTTCAGATCTATTTACCCTACTTACCGGAAAACTCACTTTAGGGGAATTTTAGAGATACGCTCATGCAAACTGAAAACGTCCATCTGTTAGTGATCGAAGATAAAGCCAGTTATCTAGACGAGCTACTACAATGGTTGCGAGATGAATTTGGCTATCAAGAAATTGTCACAGCCACTAGTGCTTCTGAAGCAGAGGAAAAGCTGGTCAATCCCTGTGATATCGTGATTTCTGATATGCGAATGGAACAAGATGATAGCGGTTTTGGAATTCTCGATTGGGTACAACAACGCAACCTCTCCACCGTAGTCATCATTCTCACTGCCAATGATACTGTTGCTGACTGTCGTCGTGCCTTTCGTGCGGGAGCTTGGGACTACATTTCCAAAACCATGTCGGGTAATACTTTTGAGGCTCTCAATGATTCAATCCAAGATGCGATCGCTTATCTCAATCGCTGGGGAAATCGTCCTAACCAGCAGTGGCTTGAAGAAAATATTACAGATCTAGAAGCTGAATATTGGGGACAATACATCGCGATCGCCAACCAAGTTGTCATAGAAGCTGCGAATACCGAGGAGGAATTATTCACACGCCTTGAAGAACGCAAACTCAGACGGTTCACCACCACGATTAAAAAAATTGGCGATCTGCGCCCGATTGCCGACCTAATTTCACTAGGCGAAAGCGATAAGTTGGAATTCAAAAGCTCGTTGCAATGGGATGTTCGTGAAAACAAAGAAAATAAGAAATTACAGTTTAGCGTACTCAAAACCATCGCGGCATTTCTGAATTCAGCAGGCGGTGGTGTACTGCTGATCGGAGTTGAAGATGATGGCAAGCTTTTTGGCTTGGCAAAAGATCTACAGTGTTTAAATAACGGTTCTCTGGACAAATTTGAGCGCCATCTCGTGCAGCTCATCGAAAATCACATCGGAAAGAGATTCTTAGCCTACCTCAAAATCCGTTTTACCAAGGTCGAAGGACTGGATATTTGTGGCGTTTATGTTCGCAAGTCAGAACAAGCAGCTTTTTTAAAATCAGAGAAAGGCATCGAACTCTACATTCGTACGGGTAATTCAACGCGATCTCTTGGTGTACCAGAGATTTACGACTACCTATGAGTAAAGCAATTGCAAATTTTGTGTATAGAGTAATGCTAGCTTGGAAAATTCACGGTTTCAAATTACTTTGCACTGACATTCAACCTAAAGCTTGCTGGATTTTTACGCTCAGTTGTCACCACAATCTTGTAGTTGCCAGCGGTGGTATTAGGGATTTCTTGAACATTACCACTGCTACTATTCCAAACCAAGCCACCATTAGGCGCAAATATCTCTACTCTTACCCCACCATCTACCACAACAGTGAGGGTCTGTCTGTCTAAAACACCGACTGAGTAGCGAATTACCTCATCCGAAGCAACTTGATCGTCTACGGCAGTACCAAAACTTCCGGGAGGAAGGTCAATTCTCTTAGAGATAACTTTACGACTACCATCATTAGCTCCTCCTTTAGGTGGCTCTGTGGTAGGACTAGCTGTGGGTTGCTCTGTTGGCGTCGCCGTAGGTGTGGGCGATGGAGAAAGACTATTGGTTGGTGTGGGTTTTGGTGTGGGTCTTAACCCTTCTAGTTGCAAATCGAGACTGTAATTACTATCAGATACGCCTGCCACCGTTCTAATCGTAATGAAGTAAACCCCACTATAGGGTAATTTACCTTGCCAATAGCCGGTTTCATTATTGGTAGCTTTACTATCTAGAGGCTTTAAATCTGAGTTTTTAATTGTCATCTGCAAGCCCAATCCACCCAAGGATGCGACGAGATTTTGATTTCTTTCTCCGTTAAAGCGAAAGGTCACCGTTTGACCTGCGGTAATTTTGTCACTGACAGCAGCACGGCTAGAACCCTCCAGTACACCTTGGGTAAATTCCAGATTTTTATTTACATTGGCCACAGTTGGTGTTGGCGTGGCTGTAGCTGAGGTCGTTGGCTTTATCGTATCAAGCGTACTGACTGTAGGTGTAGGCGAGATAGTTGCATTTCTGCCTCGCTCAAAATAAATCGAGGTAATTGCCCAAGAGCCTAAACCTGCAAAAACGACAATTAAAAAGCCCCAAACTAAATTAAGTCCACCACCTTTTCCCTTGGAGGGTCTGGTATTAGCTCCGCCAAGATCGCCCGCATATACTGTATTTTGCGAGATGTTTTGAGAGGGATTTCGTAAACCAGTGCCAGCCATTTCTTGGGGGTTTCGAGCCACTGCATAGGTTCTAACTTGAGACAAAGAAGCTTGAGCCATCTGTAACGCTTGCAAAACCTCATCGGCACTTCTGTAACGATTGGCGGGTTTATAACTCAACATTCGGTTGAGTACTTGGGCAAATGCGGGACTCAGGGAGGCATAGCGTTGCCACTGCCATGTCAAACTGTCGCCATCAAAGATGTCGGCGGGTTCTTTGCCCGTTAATAAGACAACCGCAGTTACTGCCAAGGCATAGAGATCGCTGCTGGCGTAAGCATTCCCCGATTGCATTTGTTCGGGTGGGGCATAGCCTAATTTACCTGCCACGGTTGAAGCGGGTAAGCCAATTTGGGAGTTGAGTTGGTTTGTTGCAGCCTGCACCACACCAAAGTCAATCAAAACGGGCAGTTGATCTTGCGATCGCAACATCAAGTTTTCAGGTGATATATCGCGGTGGATGATGCCATGACCGTGCAGATAGCTCAGAATTGGCAGAACTTGACGTAAAAGCGTAATGATTTCAATTTCTGAAAAGGTATGTCCTTGTTTTATCCGTTGGGACAGTAACGCCCTAAAGGTGTCACCATCGACATAATCTTGTACTAACAGCAAACGACCTGCAACCTCAAAGGTGGCGCGAAACTGAGGCACCTGTGGATGCCTGATCTGATAAAGGATGCTGGCTTCCCGTTGAAATAATTCTTTAGCCTTTGCGGCGACGTCAGGGGACTGGCTGGGCGGAATAAACTCTTTAAGCACGCAGGCTTCATTAAAGCGCTCGAGGTCTTGTGCAATATAGGTTCGTCCCATACCACCTTGTCCGATCACTGATTTGACAACGTAGCGATCGCGTAAGACAGAACCTTGAGGAATCGGGGATTGCATAGCAGACTGCCTAGATGAACGAATGCCTTGTGCTGAATCTGGTTGCATACAATCCTATACCTACCTTGGTTTATTTTCTAGGTGAAACTTTGGGAAAGTTACTAGAATTTACGGACGGCAAGGCTCGGGGATTGTTCCTAGGTCACTCGATCGGCTTGATTTTTAGGGTGGATAAATAATTCCTTGCGTGTTGACACTAATTGAACCATCTGGACGACGAGCGATCACATCAGTTCTTGCTTTAATGAGATAGTTTCCAACACCTGTAGCCGCAGTATCTAAGCGCGATCGCATTCCTTCAATAAGCACTTGATTTCGATTGTACCGATCTAGCAATCTGGCATATCTACGACGAAAAACGTCCTTATAAGTAAATTCAAGGGCATCAAGTGCAACGATGATTAATAGAGATGTTGGGTAATAAGTTCAAAAGACCTTGAAGCAGTTTGCTAGCAAAGCTTTCAGCGATCCTTAGGTAAAATCCTTGGAATCTAATCCACACAAGCGTTCCAGCGTTTTAAATTACTATACCCCAACAGGTCTAATATTCTGACATTAGGGGAATCCATTGATTCCCCTGAATGGAACTGATTTAGGACTCCGTAGTGCGATAGAGTTTTGCGCCTAGATTGCGAAGCTTCTCTTCAATGCGATCGTAGCCGCGATCGAGGTGATGCAGACCCTTGATGATGGTTTCACCCTCAGCCGCTAGACCTGCCAGTACCAACGCCGCAGAAGCACGCAGATCGGTAGCCATCACAGGTGCACCAGACAAGCTATGCACGCCTTTGACGATCGCTACATTTCCCTTCAAGCGAATATTCGCTCCCATCCGACAAAGTTCGGCGACATGCTGCAAGCGATTTTCAAATACGGTTTCTTTAATCACGCTATTGCCTTCGCTCACGGTGAGCAATGCCATAAACTGCGCCTGCATATCGGTGGGAAATCCGGGATAGGGAAGGGTTTCGATGTCTGTACCGCGATAGAGGTCACCGCCTTCGACCCGCAGGCAATCTTCAGCTTCTTGGGTGACATGCACGCCGATTTCTTGAAGTTTAGCGATCGCGGCAACCAAGTGCTCGGGAACGATAGGCGATAGGGTGAGTGCAGAGCGCGTAATCGCCGCCGCAATCATAAATGTTGCTGCCTCAATGCGATCGGGAATGATGCCAAAGTTAGTCGTATGCAGACTAGGAACCCCATCAATTAAGATCGTTTTCGTACCTGCACCTTGAATTCTGGCACCCATCGATTTGCAGAAGTTGGCAAGATCTTCGATTTCTGGCTCTTGGGCAGCATTCTCAATGATGGTTTCTCCCTCTGCCAAAGTAGCCGCCATCATCAGGGTTTCGGTCGCCCCAACACTGGGATAGTCGAGATAAATCTTGGCTCCCTTTAATCTGCCACCCTTTTGCTTAGAGTAGGCTTGAACGATGCCATGCTCAATTTGAACATCTGCCCCTAAGGCTTGCAAGCCACGCACATGCAGATCGACAGGTCTGGCTCCGATCGCGCATCCTCCGGGGAGAGGCACACGAGCCGAACCGAGTCGGGCTAATAAGGGGCCAATCACAAAAAAGCTAGCTCTAAGTTGGCTGACTAGCTCATAGGGCGCACAACTCTGTTGAATGTTTTTGGTATCAATGTCCAGAGCATCATGGGTTCTGGTAATTTTTACCCCCAAGGCTGCCAAAATATCGGTCATGCGTTGGACGTCAACCAAGGAGGGCACATTGTAAATACGGCAACCATCTGAGGAGAGCAATGCTGCTGCCATAATCGCTAGGGTCGAGTTTTTAGCGCCACTAATCGGGACATGACCTTGCAAGCTAGCTCTACCGATCACATGTAGCTCAGAAGCGCCCTGCTCGTCATCGGGCTTAGACTGGACTTGATCTACATTTACTGGATTTGCTGGTGTGACAGAAACGATAGCGTTACCCTCCTCACAGTTACATACTGTTACATTTTGTAATAGGCAAATTCTAGCCGTATCTAGGTAAAAGTACTAGTCTTCTAGTTTTGCGAATCGAAAGATTTAGCGGATAATGATAACGAACATTCATGGTTTTGGCACAACTAAATTGTGAAACCATATCAAATTATTCCGATCGCTGACTGCGGCGAGCCCCTAGCAGAAATCTCTCAAAGCTTTTTCATTCAAGCACCTCATGCCTATCAAGCCTTGGGTGCGCCCTATGGAAATAAGTCCCCTTTTTATTTGCGGACAGGCGTGCGCGATCGCTTACAGGCTGCCCAAAATTTTTTACAGACGATGCGTGCTGGTTGGCAGATCAAAGTTTTTGACGCCTATCGCCCCATTCCCGTACAACGGTTTATGGTAGAGCATACGCTATGCGAGTTAGCAAAGGCTCAAGGGTTAGACAGGCAGCATTTATCAGCGCAACAGGAACAGGAGTTGATGGCGCAGGTGCTTCAGTTTTGGGCAATTCCAAGTGACGATCCAAACACGCCACCGCCCCATAGCACGGGTGCGGCGGTCGATATTACGCTTGTCGATCGCGATCGACAGGAAATTAACATGGGCTCAGCCATTGATGAAATTAGCGATCGCTCGTTTCCCAACTATTTTGAAACTGCCACCAGTGCGGAAGCGCGATCGTTTCATGCCTATCGAGAACTACTACTTCAAATTATGGCTGCCCATGGGTTTCAACGTCACCCCAATGAGTGGTGGCATTTTTCCTATGGAGACCAAATGTGGGCATGGCTTAACCTCAAAGAATTGGGTCAAGCCAAAGCGATCGCGAAATATGGGGATGCCAATAGAATTTTTTGTGACTCACGACCAATTCTCGAGCCAATTCCTGAAATACTGATAGAAAAATAAACATGACCTTGGATCGGTAAGATGCTCAAGTGGCAGCAAATCAGATTTTCACTCTTAGCCGTAATTGCTAGTGCCAGTTTGGTAGTTTTGGCAAAATCTATTTTCGATCCCAATCTTGGTAAACCTACGCCTTATGCATTTCCAGAAACCCTCGATATCGCCAACTGGGTGCCAGTCAATCCAAGTACTGCCATTACAGATAAAGAGATTACCGATCCAAATTCTGCCCTAAAGGTAAGCTACAAAGTGGGAAGACGCTATCAGTATGCGATCGATCGCCAATCCATCAAGATCGATGTGCGCTACCTAGTACGAACCAGTGGGAATGTAGTGGCTTTTTTGCAAGACTACGCCGAGATCCAATTAAAACCCGAAGAACTACAAAAAGGGATACGTCACCAAGAAGGGCTGGGATATTACACGCTCTTTACCTATCAAAATCGAGTTTATCTGAGTGCCTGCATTAACCCCAGAGGGCAAAGCACCGTTACGGTCGAACAATTTGACGACAATATGACTGCCTATGCCTTAAAGCCAAGTACAATTGTTAGTTGGTTGCTGGCACAAGCAGATCTACGCGATCGCCGTTGCCTATGGTCACAATTTTCTGCCGATTTAGAAGGCGATTCAGCTGAAAACATCGAACAAAAGTTAACAAAAGCATGGATATCATGGCATGAGTGGTGGAAGGCGCGATTTCCGCTCTCTTGATGCTTATCTATGGCTAATACTTGAAATTTTGTCCCACAATAAACCTATGGTATGAGCAGTAATATTGAACCCTCAGTTTATCTTTTTCGCTTTGTCGGCTATGGACTGTTGTTACTGGCGCTCTCTAACTTTGCTGATGCCCTTCTTCCCCCTCGGCTTACAGATGAAGCTTGGGTGTTTCAGACCCTAGGCAGTTTAGTTGGCAGCGTACCAGTGCCACTCCTAGGATTCGTTTTAGTGTTTTACGGTGAACCTAAGGAGAGAACATCACTCAGGAAAATAACTCTTAAATTTTTTTCTTGGCTATCGCTCCTATTAGCAATCTTCTTTTTTGCGGTTATGTTTGCTGGCATTAGCGTTACGATTCGCATCAATAACTCCAACAATATCCAAGCCAATTTTCAACTATCTCGCCAAGCAACTCAATTTCAACAGGCGATCGAAAATCTTAAAAAGGTAAGTGATGACGATCTCGTTAGGGGTGCTACTGCCATGCAGCAGCAAAATAATGCGCTCAAGTTAGACCTAAACGATCCCACAGCCCTCAGAAAACAGTTAGAAGCTGAAATTACCAAGAAAGATACAGATGGGAAGGCTCAAATCGAAGCAGCAAGGCAAGGTGTTTCCAACAAACTGATCAAGCAGTCGATCAAATGGAACTTTGAAGCGCTGATCTCGGCTGGGCTGTTTTTGGGGATTTGGCGTCTTACTGGTTGGGCGCGTACAACAAAAAAGCGAAAGAAGAAGAGACCCGAAAGTCAAAGTGCTGTCAGCTTAGACGCTCTAGTTGGTTTGTCCGCTTCTGAGCCCCCTACAAATTCAGCACCCATTTCTGATTCTCCATTAGATGCTCCAGTTAACGCTTCTATTTCTGAGCATCCCATAAATTTAACGGATTCTATGAGTGTTCCATTAGATACTCTGCCTACTTCTGAGACACCCACAAATTCAACAATTCCTGCTACTTCTCCATTAGATTCTCTAGTAAATTTGTCTGCTTCTGAGGCATCCACAAATCCAACAACTCCTGGTGATTCTCAAGAGAATGCTTAGCGTTCTACAGGGATCTTTTAAAGCAGCTTACGCAGGGAAAGGTAAATCCAGTCTAAGTTTCCATATTTTGAGACACCCAAAGTGCTACCTGCGTCCGATCGCGCATATTTAGACTATTGAGAATATTGGTGACGTAGTTCTTGACAGTTCCTTCGGTAATGTATAGCTCCAATGCAATCTCTCGATTGGTTTTGCCCTGTCCAATACAACGCAGAATTTCTCGTTCGCGCGGATTAAGATATTTGAGTACTTCTAAGGCTTGTGCCGAAGACACTGCTTTTTTGCTATCAATTTGTGCAAATATTTTAGAGGCGATCGCAGGATCGAGTTGTCCAAAGCCTTGCCCTAAACTGCGAATAGAAGCAGCAAGCTGTTGTGAAGGCGTACTTTTGAGAATATAACCGAGTGCCCCATACTGCAAAGATTGCCAGATATATTCATCTTCATCAAAAGTCGTTAAAACCATAATCCTGATCCAAGGATACCGTTTATGAATCTCTTTCGTTGCCTTTACCCCATCGCAAACAGGCATTCGTATATCCATCAAAATTACGTCAGGCTGTAGCTTTTCGGCAAGGGCGATCGCTTCTTCCCCATTCCCCCCCTCTCCCACAACTTCTATATCTTCCTCAAGGGAAATCAGTGCAGCCAATCCTGCTCGAAAGATTACCTGATCGTCAATAATTAACAAGCGAATCATCGTCATACCAATTTCTCTTGAATTTGCAATAGATGGGGTTTGGGGTTCCGCACTCAGTACAGTCTTTTTAAAAAGATGCTTTACATCATTTTTTGAAAGGATTACATGGGAATAAAAATTTTAATTTGAGTGCCTCGATCGGGCTGGCTAGTAAGATAAAACTGTCCTCCTAAGCTTTGGACTCTTTCTTGCATATTGCGCAATCCAAATCCTGAATGCGATCGCTCGCGATCAAAGCCAATTCCATTATGGGCATCTCTAAAAATACAAACAAGAGTAGGAAGGGATTTGAGGAAAATGA
>NZ_JAZBJZ010000083.1:0-23313 GCF_036349135.1 Tumidithrix elongata BACA0141 | reverse complement strand
TCTCTCTTTTTATTTTCGTTTTTCGTCTCTGACTGATTTTTAGAGGTGCCCTATAGATAATATTGTCACAGTGGGTGAAATGCTCATTCCCGATCCAAAATCTATTTTTGACTACAAGCCAGATTCTCAATCTGCCGAAGAGTTCGAGAACTTAGCTGTAGAAGTAATGAAAAAGACAGGTGCTGACTCATGAGTCTCTTATCCGATTCAATTGATATTCACGAGATATCGACAATAGAGCCGCGATCGCATTTCTCGGAACAATTGATCGATCAACTTGCCACTTCTATTTTGGAATCAAATGGAATTATTAATCCCCTAATTCTCAGGAAGAAAACACCCATGAGCTATGAGGTGGTTGAAGGACATTTGGAATATTACGCGGCTGTAAAAGCAAATCAGCTTGATTCTGATTTTGAGGCAATTCGCGCCTTTGTGGTTAAGCCTCAAAATGAGAGTGCCATTTGCGAGCAGGTAAAGTTGTTACGAGCCCCGATCGCTTTGCTAACTCCATCCAAAACAGAACTTCATGAGAATGTTCCACCAGGTAATTCAAATAATTCAGCAATTAATCTGCAAAAGCTAGAGGAGCAAGTTCAGGGAATTCAACAAAAACTAAATGACGATTTTTTCACTTTGAATCAAAAAATTGATTCTCTTTTTGATTTAATCTCTTCCTTGATTGCATCCAACTCAAACAAGATCCCATCTGAACCACAAAAAACTGGCACTTCCACCACCAAAACGAAGAAATCATCTACCAAGAAGGAATCTAGTTCTGCAAAATCAGAAAATTTAAATCAGCCTAGTCCTAGGGAAATAGCAATATTAAATGAAATGAATACGCTTAGTGTGAGAGAGCTTGCACTAAAACTCGATAGAGTTGGAATAAAAGAAAGTATTCGTACAAACATATTTGCTGCGCGGGATCAACATCTATTTGATTCTCTAATTGACTTGCAGAAACGAGTTAAGGGTATTGCTGAAAAGACTTTAGAGAAAATTATTGATAAATGGGCATAAAAGATATCCTCCTAGCGATCGCAACACTAAGAGGATATTGATTAAAATATTGGAATAAACTAAACGTATTATTCGGCAGCAGCAACGGCTTCGGCAATTACAGGCGCTGCAACTACTGCTGGAACATCATCTGGGAGGGCAACATCAACAATCGCTTCTGGATCGAGCTTGATGGTTAGGTAGCGAATGACTTCTTCACCTAAACGCATTACTTTTTCCATTTCTTCGACGGTACGAGGCTCAGCACTATAGTTCATTTGAACGTAAATGCCTTCACGATGCTTTTTGATGTCGTAAGCAAGGCGACGCTTGCCGCGATGTTGAATTGTGATGGGCTCTGCACCATTGTTTTGCAGAATGGTTTGGTACTTGGCGATCGCTGCATCCGTATCCTGATCGTTAAGATCGGGGCGGAGAATGTACATGGTTTCGTATAAACGCTTCATCGGATGATTTTTTCCTTATGGACAATGTGGCTTTTGGCTGCAATTAGCAGGACAAAAACAAGGCTTTGTTATTATAGCTGCTGCGATCGCATTTTGTGGCGATTTGTCCCCGACTCATGCCAAAGAGAAGCTTTCTTAAGCATTTTCGTATTTAAAGCAAGATATTGAAATCGCTTCTGGGCTAGGGGTGACAAGCCATGTAACTATTCGTTGATTTCTACCAAACTGCGATCGAAAAAACAAGAAAAAATTTCACTGTAGAACTGAAGTAAATCATCTTGGGTATACCGTTGCTTGTTGATTAACTCATACATAATTAAATCTACTAAGACCTCAATCCCTTTGCGAGGATAACGCTTCAGAAGTTTGATGCCTGAGTGGACAGATTTATTTTTTAATTTCTTGGTCAGCTCTGTGTTTTTGGGCTGGTAGGAACTATCTACGATTGCGCTTAAGAGCATTACACAGAATTCTATCTTTACCCCTTTGGTCAGACAGGTAGAATTATCCATACACCGAGCAAAGGTCTTTGCCAGTAATGACGTCCCTCTAGCTAGATGGTGAGCGCCAATTTGAATACTTCGTTGGATCGATTTTGGGCTAGATAACATTGTGGTATGCAAATATAACCTCAGGCGATGTGCGATGTCTTCGCTCCCATTGGAGTCGATACTCGGCTACCTGAGAATTTAGTGCGTAATTTTCTAAGATTCCAGAAGTCTTAATTGATAGGCTTTACAAAACTTAAGTTACAAGCCTATCTGCCTGTTACAATCCATGACTGATGGCGCTGGTAGCGAGTAAAGCAGAGATCGTTACGCCGTAGAGTTTGAAGATAAAACCACCAATTTTGTAAACGTTCATTGCCTTGCCCCTTGCTGATTTCTACTAAATCAACTGTATGCGGAAATCAAGGGGTGTAATGTGGCTCATGTCATGCCGATCTGTGATTGCGATCGCACATATATAGCGATCCTTAATTGCTTGTGAATGCGATGTGGGCTTCTAACGCTTGCAGGCAAGATGCCTACGCTACAAATGAATCACACCTTATTTAGAATTGCTATAGCAATCCTATTGGATTTGTGTATTGAGGCAATTCATGAATTGCCTCTACAAGTCTATGCCGAAGAAAGAATCCCTCATGTATGATTTAGGATCGCTAGCAATTACTGAACCTTCAAGAACCCAGATCAAGGATTAATTGCCAATGTGCCTCTGAGACGGGCACAACCGAGAGCCGCGAAATCCTAATCAGATCGAAGCCTTCAAACCGACTATCCTGTTTAATTTGGGCAAGGGTAACTGGTCGTGAGAGCGATCGCACTGCCTTTACATCAACCACTGCCCGTTTGGGTTCATTGAGTTTAGGGTCAGCATAGGGTTGGCTAATCACTTCGGCAATGCCCACTGCTCTGCGTTCCTCACTCGTATGATAAATTAGTGCCAGATCGCCAGGAGCCATCGTGCGAATGTGTTTGAGTGCCAAATTGTTATTTACCCCATCCCAGATCGTCTTGCCGTCTCGCTCTAAATCGGCATAGGAATAAACATCTGGCTCGCTTTTGAGTAACCAATACGCCATGTTAAGTGCTAAGGATATATTGTGGTTTCCATCATATTATGATGATCGAAACAGTAAATGCGAACAACTCATAGCTTCCCCACATGCGTAAAGTTGCCATATTCACAGAAACCTTTTTACCTAAAATTGACGGTATTGTCACCCGCCTTAAATTCACCGTCGAGCAGTTGGTGAAACTGGGGGATGAGGTGTTAATCTTCTCGCCCGATGGTGGTATTCGTGAGTATTGCGGCGCAAAGATTTATGGGGTGTCGGGCTTTCCACTGCCCTTATATCCCGAACTAAAGCTGGCATTGCCTCGCCCTTCGATTGGTCATGCTTTAGAGCAATTTCAGCCCGATATCGTCCATGTGGTAAATCCTGCGGTGTTAGGGTTAGCTGGCTTGTTTTATGCCAAAGCCATGAAATTGCCCTTAATTGCCTCATATCACACCCACTTGCCTCAATATCTTCAGCACTATGGCTTGGGCTTTTTAGAAGGCACGATGTGGGAATTAATCAAAACAGCTCATAATAATGCTGCCTTGAATCTCTGCACCTCCACCGCCATGGTGGAACAACTACGATCGCATGGGGTGGAACGGGTGGATTTATGGCAAAGAGGCGTAGATACGGACAAGTTCCATCCAAGATTTAAAAATGAAGCCATGCGATCGCACCTCAGTCAAGGTCACAATGACGCGACGCTCTTGCTCTATGTGGGGCGATTGTCAGCAGAGAAAGAAATCACACAAATTTTGCCTTTACTCGAAGCAATTCCCAATAGTCGGTTGGCACTGGTTGGCGATGGCCCCTATCGTCAAGAATTAGAACGTATTTTTGCCGATACTCCCACCCACTTTGTCGGTTACCTGCAAGGGGAAGATCTGGCTGCTGCCTTCGCATCAAGTGATGCCTTTATGTTTCCCTCTCGCACGGAGACTTTGGGCTTGGTGCTGTTGGAAGCGATGGCGGCGGGTTGCCCTGTCGTAGCAGCGCGATCGGGGGGCATTCCTGATATCGTCACCGATGGCGTGAATGGGTATTTGTTTGAACCTTCCGCTCCAAATGGGTTGTTAACTGCTACCCAAAAACTATTAACGAATTCTTCAGGGATCGAATATCTGCGACAGAACGCGCGCCAAGAAGCCGAACGATGGGGCTGGCAAGCGGCAACTCGCCAACTGCAAGGCTATTACGATCGCGTGATTGAAATTTGCAAACCCGCACTTGTTAGCTAAGTAGGTTGGAAGTTCTCTCTTAAAATCTTCTCATTTCACTTATATCCCAAAATTTTACCGTTGTATCCGATGATGAGGTAACCATATACTTCCCATCAGGACTGAAGCTTAATCCTATCACCCAATCTTTATGACCTTCTAGCTTATCTAGTTCTCTCCCTTCCAGATTCCATAATCGCACGGTTTTATCTTGAGAGGTCGTAGCCAGAAACTGTCCATCAGGGCTAAATCCGACATTCCTAACAACACTGCGATGACCCTTAAACTGTGCGATCGCTTCGCCATCAAGACTCCAAAGCCTAGCGGTTCCATCGTTAGAGGCAGTAGCAATCAGCTTCCCATCTGGGCTAAAAACCACCTGTCTCACCCAATCGGTATGTCCTTGCAGCTTTTTGACAATACGTCCTTGTAAATCCCAAAGAATTGCCGTGCCATCGGAGGAAGCAGTGGCAATCAGTTTGCCATTGGGACTAAAGCAAGCACTCCAGACTTTCCCTTGATGCCCGTTAAATTCTCTAATTAATTCTCCCTTGAGATTCCACAAACGAGCTGTGCCATCGGAGGAAGCAGTCAATATAGTTTGTCCATCTGGACTAAAATGAACGCTATTGACCCAGTCTTTATGCCCTTTAAATTCAGTCAATAACTGACCCTGCATATCCCAAAGCCTTGCCACTTTATCCTGAGCGCCCGTAATAATTTGCGTACCATCGGGGCTAAAAGCTGCCGCCCAAATAATACTGTCCCCTTGTTTCACTTCTAAGGTCTGTTTTCCACTTTTGTCCCAAATCTTTGTTAACCCTGCCGAAGAGGTAGTCAATAACTTGCTACCATCGGGACTGAAAGCAACGCTCAGCGTGCTCGTGTCATTTGCCTTAAATTCTTGAGCTGCTTTTGCACGAATGTGAATCGATGGGGAAAATTGGGCGATCTGCGTATCCTGATTGGGATTTGTAACGGAATTTGTAAAACTTGGCTGCTGGAAGATAGCTCCAACCAACAATGCCCCCAGAGACAAAATACTTAACGTCATGATAAATAGAAGTAAATAGAACAGATATTCTGAGAATTTGAAAACTTATACATAAACCCTAAGAGAATTTTGCCATTTAAATGATTGCATCGTTGACTTGTAATTTGCCCGAAATGTTTCATTGAGCTTTACAAATCAGGGTCACGAGCAATGAATACTAATTCACTAAGCCTTAAAGAGCTATTGACTTTGAAATACTCTCCCTTTTGAGTAGGGCAATCCAGATAATTTAGCAGCTTGATATGCTTTCAGAAAAAATTAGTCGATCGCAGATTGATAGCATTATAAAGAGATTGTCAAGTAAGCTGTTGCGCTCCATGCTTGAATTGGCGTTCTTCAGTTCAAATAGGTTTGCGCTATGATCTAGAAATAAAAACTTTTTACCAAAAACGATAAAATCACCATGTTGAAATCACTCTGGCGAAGAAACCTTCAGTTTGTTGCTCTGACGTTATTTCTGGCGATCGCAACCTTCACTTTTAGCAGTTCCCTACTGGCGCAAGCTACTTCCTCTCCTGAGGTTGCCAGTCCTGCCTCAGAAGTAGTCGATGCAGATAAAGACAAATCATCTGAATGTCCCGAACAATCGGAAAATGGTACAGCCGCAGCGAAGGAAGACTGTAAAAAAGCGCCTAAGGTTGCTCCCTCAAGTTCTGCTTCTTCTCAGTCTCCCAGTGCCTACGATCGCAACGCCATGAAAAAATACGATCGGGAATTGTATGGCGACTAGATCGCTACTGGATCGCTATAGGGGTGGTGCTGGCAACGGCTTGGCTGGAGCCGAAAGAGGGCTATCACCACCTTTGCCCACCTCAAACTGCGTCATCATATCGTGGTCTTCATGCACGATATTGTGGCAATGCATCATGTACTTACCCTTGTGCGGACCATATTGGGCGATTACCCGTACTGTCTGATTTTCGCCGACTACAAACACATCCTTCCATCCTCTTTCGTAAGACAGTGGTGGCATCCCATTGCGATCGAGCATCTGTAAATCGACGAGATGTACGTGGACGGGATGAATCCATCCGCCTCCAGGATTCACAAAGTTCCAGATCTCCACATCATTTAAGCCCGGGTCGGCATCAACCCGCTTGGGCTCCCATGTTTTGCCGTTGATATACCATTGTCCACCGCCGCGATCGAACCTGAATGTCCTCGTTTTTACTGCGGATGAGATGGGAATAGGCTGAACCAATCTCAGTTTGTCAGGAATAGAACTATCGTCGGTTTCCTGTCGCGTCACCTCAAAGCACATGATCTCAGTGGTTCGGTCATCTGTATCTAAATTACTGAGCAGGATATTGTTCTTTAAAATCACCTTTGTGCCTACTGGATACTTAGAAAAGTCAATGATGAAGCCGTAGCGTTCTGCCATACCAATTCTTAGGGTTTTCGTTCTTACGGGTGCGCTTAACAACCCAGCATCCGAGCCAATTACAATCAAGTCATCGCCTGTGCTCAGCGATAGTTGATAGGTTCGAGAACCACCCCCATTGAGCACGCGGAATCGATATTTACGATTAGCCACCTCCATACGCGGCCAAGGTACGCCATTGACAAGGGAAACATCGCCATAGATTCCTTTTTCTCTATGGTCGTCAAAGATCAACGTGCCATCCTTTGTAAATTTTTTATCCTGAAGGATCAGGGACACTTCGTACTCTCCTTTAGGTAGAGGTAGGTCACGTTCGACATCATCTTCGACGATATACATCCCTGCCAGTCCCATATAGACGTTACGAGATGTATGGTGCACGGCGTGATCGTGATACCAGAGCGTCGAGGCGCGGTTATTGGGATAGTGATAATCTTTGTAATACCCAGGTGGAATTAAGTCGCTCGCATAACCGTCGTACTGCGGCAGCGAAGCCATGCCATGCAAATGAATCGAGGTATCTATATCTAGGTTGTTAATAAAACGAACCACCGACAGCCGATCGCGTTGCTGCCTGATCGTTGGCCCCGGAATAATCCCGTTATAGCTCCAGATATCCGTATGGAGTTCGGGCAAAATCTCTACCTTTGCTTTCTGCATCGCGATCTCGTAATAGTCAGTCGTAGCATCGCTGCGTAAGGGTTTCAACTCGGGTAGCCTTTTAAAGGGAAGTTTGAAGCGATCGATCTGAGGACTAAATTGAGCAAATGCGGCATCCGCAAATCCCAAGGGAAATATCAACGCTCCACTTCCCATCAAACCAAGTTCGATCGCTTTACGTCTAGTAATTTTCATGGTGGGGTTTCCTCTAGCATTGCACCCATTGGTAAATCCATTCGCAATCTAACCAGTAGGAGCAAATTGGTATGGTAAAAACTGTATCTCACTTGCCATAGATCTGACAGTTTGAGTGATAATTATTGACCTTTGCGAATAACCATTTTTGCAAGAATTTAAATCATTAGGGGCTAAAACTAACATTTTTCTTTACTAAAGGCAAAACCGTATTAAGCTTGAGGGAACTTCTGTTAATCTAGTTTGTGTTCGTTCTCTCGTGAAGGGCTTTCATTTTGAGCAATCTGCCTAATTCCATCCCTCAGCCTGCTTGGTGGCAACTCTTAAGTTGGATCGCCGATCCGCTAGGATTTCAGGATACCTACCGCCAGAAATATGGCGATATCTTTACGATGCATTTGAGCGGGCTCGGAGCGTTTGTCCTGATTGGCGATCCAAAAATGATTCAGGAGATTTTCAACCAAGATGCCAAGCAGTTTGATATAGGACGAGGGAACAAAATCGCCGAACCCCTAGTTGGACGATATGCCTTAATGATGATGGAAGGCGATCGCCACCGCCGCGAACGCAAACTATTAATGCCACCCTTTCATGGCGAGAGACTCCAAATCTATTCTCAACAGATCTGCCAACTTACCAAGCAGGTTGCAAGCCAATGGCAAGTTGGTCAACCCTTTATTGCGCGAACTTCCATGCAGAAGATCAGTTTGGCAGTGATTATGCAAATCGTTTTTGGTTTGAGCGAAGGGAAACGCTATCAGCAACTCAGCACCTTACTTGCTGACTGGCTCGACATGATTGATTCTCCTCTCCGTTCTAGTATGCTATTGATGCCATTCTTACAGAAAGACTTGGGGGAATGGAGCCCTTGGGGAAGAATGAAGCAACGACAACGGCAAATTCACGAACTGCTGCTAATAGAGATTGCAGAGAGAAGAGCTCTAGGCGATCGCGGACAGACAGATGTCCTTAGCCTGCTGATGGCGGCGCGGGACGAGCAGGGACAAGCAATGACCGATGAGGAATTGAGAGACGAACTGATGTTCATGCTGTTTGCGGGGCATGAAACCACTGCCACAACTCTCGCTTGGGCTTTCTATCAAATCCATCGCATTGCGGACGTGCGAGAGAAACTGCTAGGCGAACTTGACAGTTTGGGCGAATCTCCCAATCTCATGGAGGTCGTTCAACTTCCTTACCTGTCGGCGGTGTGTCAAGAAACCTTACGAATGTATCCAGTGATTCCGACCCTGTTTGCCCGCATTACCAAATCGCCGATCGCGATCACAGGTCATCAGTTTGATGCAGATACATACTTAATGCCGAGTATCCACCTCGTACACAATCGAGAAGACCTATATCCAGAGCCCAAGCAATTCAGACCCGAACGATTTTTAGAGCGCCAGTATTCGCCATCTGAATATATTCCCTTTGGTGGTGGTAGTCGTCGTTGTTTGGGATATGCCCTAGCCCAGTTAGAAATCAAATTAGTTCTGGCAACGGTTTTAGCCAATTATCAACTTGCCTTGGTCGAAGATCGCCCGATTAAGCCCCAACGCCGAGGATTTACCTTATCTCCTGCTGGAGGCGTGCAGATGGTGATGACTCGAAAAAACGAGTGACTTGCATGTTGTCTTTAGATTCTCTGCTCAATTTCTGCGATCGCTTGCTGAGGGGAAACATCACCATAAATTACTGCCATAATTGCAGGTAGATACCGATCCATCGTCAAAACATTGGTGTATATCAACTGCCTCAATAATGCAAATGTAAGGCGATCGCCATTGACATCTATACTTGTTTTAAAACGGATCTCTCCGTCTAAGAAATCCATTTCAAAGTTTCCCATTAACAAACAATAATTACATCGAGTTATTAACTCTGCGAGGTATTGCTTTCGTTCTTCGGGAACATTAACTGGACAAATAGAATAGAATGCCATACGTTTTCTTTCTTCTAAAACCCAAGCATAGCAACTCCACTGACCATTCTCACCCTGAAACATCGTTCGAAGAACCGTCTCTCCTTCAGTCTGCGCAAAATCCCAATTGTCTTGTTGAAAGAATTCTACTAATATTTCAAACAGCTGTGATGATGGACTGTCTACTTCCTCTTCTTGAGGTAAACCAGTGTCAATTAATTGTTTGATTAAACCTGTTATTTCTGACTGGAAGTCAAATCTGCTGGATTGGGATTTCTTCTGTTTGTTTGATTTTTTAAAGCTTTGGTCAGTTTGGTAAATAGACCCTTTGCCAACTAACTGTTTCATAAAATCGAGCACCTCAGATTGGATTTCACTATTTCCCCCAAAAGATAGATTTGCGAAATTAGTTTTGACTTGCTCTTCAATAAATTGGTTCATAACTTCTGTCATTTGTCCATTCTTAAGAGCTTCTTCGCTCATGTCAGAAGGTTTGATATATGCCCAAATGCTGCGGTAACCATAAATATCAGGCTCTACTCCCTGTGTTACCGATAAGCCCAGCCAATTTTCTGTGAATAAAAAAGGATTACTTGGTTCATTTTGACTTAGATGCTCTAAAAAGCCGCCCAGTTCGTCTACATATGCTACATTTGCAGCTAGTTCAGGAAATAGATCGGGCTGTAAGCTAACTTGAAGAACAATATTTCGATCCAGAGCTAATGTTTTTTGAGGGAAGGGAATCCGAAATTCAGGATTGAGATTGAACAAAGAATCTACGTCTATTCTCTGATAGATTTCTGGGCTAACTTGAAGAGTCAATCGACATTCCAACACTTCATCTTCCTGTCGAGTCAGAGTTAACTCTAGTATTTGCAGGTTGAGAGGAACTTTCTGCGGATCGAGAAAGGTTAGATTACTTTTAATAATGTGAATATCTAGTGTTTCAAAGTCAGACATCAGAAGATTTTCCTTTGGCTTGTAGGTGTCCCCATATTGCTGTCCCTAAAGCTGTGACAAATGTGGGTACAGCAACAATAACAAACTTTGCCCAAAGCACTTGTTTTGTCAGAGCGAGGCTAAGTTCGGAGGCTACTTTGCCACCAAAGATAGTCGGGATATTCGTAGCTGGCACAAAAAAGGCGAATGTAGCAAATAGAGATCCTAATGCTCCCGTCAACAGCATTAATACCAAAGCGTTTGCCCAAGTTATGTAAAGCGATTGAGCTTGAGATTTCAGGTTCAACCAGGTTGCGAATACCAAAGTAATGGGTAAGATAGCTACAAGCGAAAGATAGACATTTGCTGCTGTTGAGGCGATCGCGTCGCTACTCCCTCCAAGGAATATACCGACCCAACCTGCAACTACACCGACGAGTAAGCCAATAAATCCTAAGGCGATCGCTTGATAAAAACCCGATTTTAGAATTTGCACCACGATCAAATTTCCTCAATAATGCCTTAGCGAACTCTCAAGTAGAAATTTCTTAGAATAACTACTAAACTTTTGCTCCAACCTCAGCAGCAATCTTAGCAGTGGCAGTAGCTTGCTGGCTGACATCTTCCTCAGCCTTGATCGAACCGGGAACTTGGGCTTTGGTGATCGATAATTGATTCTTAAGATCTACCATCGGAGCTTTGGCTCCTGTGAGTTCTAGTACGAGGTTAATGAGTTTACTTTTTACCGTTGCTACTACCCGTTTAACTCGTTTAGCAACATTTAAAAACTTGGACTTTAACCAATCTTTAAACCGCGCAAACATACTCTTCTTAGGTGCTTCTTCTTTCTCAACGCCAATTTCCTGTTCGGCTTTGCTAATATCTTGATCGGCTTTTTCTAGCTCGCTTTCTCCTAGTTTCTTAGACTTCCCTTTTGCTTTTATAGTACTATCTGCATCTTTTTCAGCTTCCTCAGCTTGTTTTTTAGCTGTTTCTGCATCCTGAGAAGATTTCGTAACTTCTCCGATCTGAGATGTCACATTAGAATCAGTTTCATTCATTGCTGCTAGTGCATCCGTTTGGTCTGAGACTTCAGTCGAACTAGCACTTTTTGCCTCCCCTGCAAAAGAAGTAACCATAGATGCAGCTTGCTTTATTTCATCAGAACTAGGACCGGAAGGTTTTGAAATCGCTCCAGAACGTTGGCGATTTGTCTGAATAACAGTTGTATCTTGTTTAGGTTGAATTCTTGATGGAGTTATTGTTGGAGTTGTCAGGGGGGTGACAGTAGGAGGAGGAGTAGTTGTAGTTGTGGGTGTAGTAGTTGTAGTAGTTGTAGGTGGTGTAGTTGTGGGTGGTGTAGTTGTGGGTGGTGTTGTTGTGGGAGGAGTTGTGGGTGGTGTTGTTGTGGGAGGAGTTGTGCTTGCTTCTTTTTCATTTCGATCCGAAAGAGAACCTGTAATCGCGCCGCCAATATCACCAGTCGTAGCAAATGGCTGTCCTACTAACGATGAAGTCAAATTGCCAATCGCGTCACCCGACAAAGGACCACTTCCAACGCCTAAACCACCGGAAATTACTCCCAGCAGAGCCCCAAAGGCATCACCACCATCCTTCCAAAGTTTGGCTTTGAGTTTGGCTTTATCGGCGGGGTCACCTGTTGCATTGTCAAATTTTGCTAGTCGAACGACGTTACTGCCAATTAGAACGAGTTTGAGGGCTAAAACAACTGCTGCCATTGACAGTCCCACTATTCCAGCGACACTGGAAATTGCTAGTAAAGCAGCTCCTGCACCCATAGCCGAAGTTAAAATTGCACCCGCGATACCTGTTACTATGGCGATTACGCCTGCGATCGCACCTATGTTTTTGCAAGTAAGAGCAATTCCATCTAGAACTTGCATTACTCTTCCCAGTGCACCTTCACCAAATTTTGCCTCTTTATCTTCAGGTTTGGCGATGGTTTTATAGTCTTCTATCCATTTTGCCCAAAAGCGTGGGTTAATAGGAGCTGCCAAAGCATTGAACAATCCCTCTCCAACACCTAAAACACCTTTTGCAACTGGATTAGAAGGATCTGATGCGATTTTTTCGTTGCCACCTCCTTCGCCAAAGTAACCATCTCTTTGGATAACATCCGCCACTGGCTTAGCTACAAGTGGTTTTGCCTGAACGGAGCGATCGCTCGTAGTGAGCTTTCCGGTTTGCTGATTAACTAGAGATGCTGGATGTTCTTTTAAAGATTTTGGCTGTATGTTAGTTCGCTTCGTTTGCAGATTGACTCTTACAGGACTTACTTCAGGAGATAAAATGTCCCCAGACAGTTTTTTGGGCTTGAGTTGGATTGCGGGAGTTGAAGAGTTTGCTGTAGGTTCTATTTGGGTTTCCCAAGCTTTTTGAGGCTCTTGCTTGTTTAAGAGATCGATCTTACGAGCAATGCTCAATTCGTTTGAAGTGTCACCACCAATGCCCATTCTCTTTAATTGAGCGGCACGAAACTGCTCTCGTTGAATAGGGGTGATAAATGGTTTCATCTGTAGAGGCTCCTCTTCTTCCTCTACTTGGCGATTGACGATCGCGTTATTCTGAGAGACTTCTCCACCACCAACACTCTTTCTTTTTAAGTAAGCAGTGCGAAATTGCTCTCGTTGAATAGGGTTGACACAGGGCTTCATTTGCAGAGGATCCTCTTCTTCCTCAGTTTGTCGCTGTGCGATCGCATTATTCTGATTATTTTGAGGTGCATTCATTTGGCTAACAACTTGCTCGGCAACCCTATCAGCTTCTTGCTCGTACTGGTCGTTTGGTTCGCCGATCGCTAATTTTGCCTGAAGCGCTTTTGCCTGTAATGCCGCATGCAACTTTAGCTGGTTAGGAATCTTTGGAGTCTCTGGATTTTGTGAGACAGGGGAAAAAGAAATATTGGCTAATTTGTGACCTAATTCATCAGTTCTATCTATATCTGAATCTGATTCAAATTTTTCCGCAGTTTGCCCATGGGTAGCATTTGGGTTTAACTGCGTCTGAACAGCAAAGGGTCGAGTTTGAAACTGTGCCTGCAAAGGCTGCGACTGTTTTGGTGCGAGAGTTTCGACCTTTTTTGAAGTGAGAGTTTTTTGTCGCCTCATACCTGTAAGCCATCAATAATTTACAGTAAACAGCCAATCTAGCTATAGCAATCCTAAATCACTTGTGAGGTATGGGTATCGATACTTCAGCAGGCTCAGCACGTCGTTCCGCTCAACCTACGGAAGGTTGAACTCAGGTCAGTGAGCTAAGTCAAACTGAGTTGTAGCGCATTACTTAAATACAAATCAAATAGGATTGTTATAACTATTAAAGCGCAATACATTTAAACTTCATATAGGCTAAATGTTAAGTTCTAAACTTTAGCGATCGCAATTTCCTTTACTTAACTTTGCAATTACTTCCCAACTTTATTTCTATGGGACTGAGTTTTATGCATCGAGCAATGAATCGCCTAAAATAAACGAATGTAGATTAAATTTTTTAGGAGCCAAAACGAGTGCTGGACTCAAAACAGATCGATCGCGCTGGGACAAATTCTTCAAAACCTATTGCCGAGCAAAGTTTGTCTGCGTTTAGCCAACCTAAAACCAGCGATCTCCATGTGGTGGAGACGCGTCCGTTACTGGCTCCTGTCGCGATTAAAACCGAGTTGCCCCTAACCAAATCCGTAGCGAATGTGGTGGCTAGCGCCCGCGATCGCATTCGGCATATTTTGAATGGGGAAGACAATCGCCTTTTGGTGATCGTCGGGCCTTGCTCGATTCACGATGTTAAAGCGGCGCGGGAGTATGCTGAGAAACTAGCGCAATTGCGGGCAGAATTAGACGATGCCTTGGAAATCGTGATGCGGGTTTACTTTGAAAAACCTCGCACGACCGTAGGTTGGAAAGGGCTGATTAACGATCCCCATCTCGATGGCAGTTTCGATATCAACATGGGAATTCGCCTTGCCCGTCAACTGCTGATCGATGTGGCTGAATTGGGACTGCCTGCGGCGACTGAACTGTTAGATCCGATTATTCCCCAGTACATTGCCGATGTAATTTCTTGGACAGCGATTGGGGCAAGAACGACAGAAAGTCAAACCCACCGCGAGATGGCATCGGGACTGTCGATGCCTGTAGGGTTCAAAAATGGTACGGATGGCAGTATCGACGTAGCAGTAAACGCCATGCTTTCGGCCCATCAATGTCATCGTTTTCTCGGCATTAACCATGAGGGCATTGCCAGTATTGTCACTACCACGGGAAATCCTGACGGGCACTTGGTCTTACGCGGCGGTAAGCAAGGCCCCAACTATGATGGCGTACATGTGGAAGCGATCGCCCATCGGTTGATGGCACGAAAGATTACGCCTTACATGATGGTCGATTGCAGCCATGATAATAGCGGTCAAGATTACAAGCGCCAACCTGATGTGCTCCAAGACATTTGCAAACAAGTGCAGGCTGGCTCCCAGTATATTGTGGGCGTGATGCTTGAAAGTCATTTGGTTGCTGGCAAGCAGTCCATCCCTAAAGATAAGTCCCTACTGGTTTACGGTCAGAGCGTTACCGATGGCTGTGTAGACTTTGCCACCACTGCGGAAATGCTGCGATTGCTGGGTAACGCCGTCAGAACCAGTCGATTGAAATAGTTGAAATAAAAGAGAAGGGGTAATTCATGAATTACCCCTTTGCCTCTAACTACATCTAACTGCATCTAACTGCGGCGTTTGGTCACTTGATCGGCACTATCGAGGATCTTTGAGGAGATCGATGCACCTGTGAGCATGACATCAACTTGGCTAGGGCGTTTTTCTAATGCCTCAAGCAGTTCTGTTTCAGTGAAAAGCGATCGCTCGATTGCCAAACCAATTTCATCTAAGACAACTAACCCATAGTTACCCGTTTGAATCGCGGTTTTGGCATATTGCCAGAGTTCCATCACAGCCTCAACTTCAGCTTCCGTCAGTTCGCGTTCTAAATCGTCAATGTTGCGATCGACATTGCAGCGCAGCCACTCTAGGTTTTCTCCGAGGCGGCGAGGATTGGCTACGCCTTGATTAATTCCACCTTGAAAAAATTGGATCACGAGTACGGATGTTCCTTGCCCCGCAATTCGGAGGGCTTGGGCGATCACATCGGCATACAAACTGCGATTTGGGGCAATAAATACTTGAATGGTTCCTTTAGGAGGGGTTACAGTCAGGGGCACGGTGGGCTGTTTTTCCTGTTTACAATTTTTTTGAGGGCGATCGGTTGAGACTGCTTTCGTGGCGTTCACTTGAGTGGTTTTGATTTGGGCAACCATATAAATCTAGTGTTTCAAGTAGTTTGTGCATCATACCAGACACTAGATATAGATCAAGCTGTTCGTTATAAATTAACGCGATCGCAGGAATGTAAAAGTTCATGGCTACAAATCATGGGCATTATAGCGGTTAACAATTGGCTATTCACTATGAGCTTTTTTGAAAGATCCTAATTGCGTACACCGAATTCAAATCTTAAATCTGTCGCAAAATTAAACCCTATCAATGTGGGGGAATCGCTATATAGACTACGATAAAATGTAAAGCCAAAATGCAAAAATCAGACATAAGTAACACTTCTGATTTTATCTTCTACCCCCCAATCTTAATTCAGCAAAATATGAGCCAACAGCCCGTTAATCAGCCTTGGAGTCAGCGTTTTGAGACTGCACTAAACCCTGCGATCGCTCGTTTTAATGCCAGCATTGGGTTTGATATTCACTTAATTGAGTACGATCTAACGGGTTCGCAGGCCCATGCCCAAATGTTGGCGAAGGTGGGCATCATCAGCGCCGAAGAGGGGGAGCAACTGGTCAAGGGACTAGAGCAAATTCGTCAGGAATATCGGGATGGCTATTTTACGCCAGGACTAGAAGCAGAGGATGTACATTTTGCGGTCGAACGCCGCTTGACGGAATTAATTGGAGATACGGGGAAGAAACTACACACAGCGCGATCGCGGAACGATCAAGTTGCCACCGATGTCCGCTTGTACCTGCGCGATCAAATCCAAAAAATTCAAGCCGATCTGCGTGTTTGGCAAGCTACCCTTGTCGCGAAGGCAGAGCAACATATCGACACGATGATTCCGGGCTATACCCATTTACAGAGGGCGCAACCGGTCTGTTTGGCGCACCACCTGTTGGCATATTTTGAGATGGCACAACGCGATTGGCAACGCCTCACGGAAGTTTACAGTCGGGTAAATATCTGTCCTTTAGGTTCTGGAGCTTTGGCAGGGACTCCTTTTCCAATCGATCGCCACTATTCAGCCGCGTTACTAGAGTTTAGCGCTCCAGGCAATAACAGCCTCGACGGTGTATCCGACCGAGATTTTGCCGTGGAATTTCTCTGCGCCGCCAGTTTGATTATGGTGCATCTCAGTCGGCTTTCAGAAGAGGTAATTCTTTGGTCGTCGCAAGAGTTTAGCTTTGTCAGCCTCAGCGATCGTGTCAGTACGGGTTCCAGCATCATGCCCCAAAAGAAAAATCCCGATGTTCCCGAATTGGTAAGAGGAAAAACGGGACGGGTGTTCGGACATCTCCAAGCCATGCTCACGTTGCTCAAGGGACTTCCCCTTGCCTACAACAAAGATATGCAAGAAGACAAGGAAGCGATCTTTGATGCGGTGATCACCGTGCGCTCCTGTTTAGAAGCGATGACTGTCCTAATCGCTGAAGGGATTGAATTTCAACCGACGCGTTTAACCTCAGCCGTTGCGGAAGACTTCTCAAATGCCACGGACGTAGCTGACTATCTTGCTGCTAAGGGTGTGCCTTTCCGCGAAGCCTATAACTTGGTAGGAAAACTGGTAAAAACCTGCACGAGCGAAGGAATTTTGCTGAAGGATCTATCCCTAGAACGCTGGAAATCTTTCCATCCCAAATTTGAGGATGATATTTTTGCCGCGATCGCGCCAACTCAAGTTGTCGCAGTGCGTAACAGCTATGGCGGCACGGGCTTCGATCAAGTACGCCTTCAATTAGAAGCCGCCAAAAAAGCCTTACAGTCCTAGAGGTCAGGCGAATCAGCGGAAATATCCCGATCGATAATGTAGGATACAACTTGGGCTTTAGCTAGTTCTCGCACGAGTCTCTGGGCTTGCAGTTTATGCAGAGGGAACATCAAGGGTTTGGGTAAATTCTCCATGAGTTCTCTCGCCTCGCTCATAGGGGCATCTGTCACCCGCACGATGACATTTGCCCCTTCAAATATGGCATCCTTTGTCAAGGCTTTTTCAATATAGATAGACCAAGTTGGAGCAGCGATCGCACCCAATTCCACAGCCTGTAAACCTTTAATCGTAGCTAATACCACGAGGCGATCGCCGACATTCAACCTCGTATCATCGGAAGGCATAAACTTAGAAGTTTTTTGAGGTTCTTGGTGCAAAATGGGAACCACCCCATAGCCATAGGCAACTTCCGCCAAAATCAAACCATTCAGCGTATCTCCCGCTTGGATAAGATACTCTGTAACTAAAATCGTTTGATTGTTCAACCGAAACAAACTAATCACGTTTTCGCCATAGGCAGCAGCAGCAAAAGCCTCTGCGGATATGGCATTCGCACAGAGAACATCGGCATAGGGCAACAGTTTTGACAAATTATCCGTGAAACTTTGATCGAAGGTACGAATCACCAAATAGCTATCAGGATTTGCCACATGGGTCATCATCGCAACTTCCAAATTGATCATTTCATCATCGGTAACGACGACTAAGCTTTTTGCCTGAGCCAAATTTGCCTTGGTTAAAGCGTGATTGATATCGCCCACAATCAGGGGCATTTTCGGTAGTATGCTTGGAGCAATTTCGGAATTTGCGATCGCGACAAAAGGCTGATTGAATTCCTGCAAAAGTGCTGCAACTCTCTGCCCAACTCTGCCTAACCCAATCAGAACCACATGCCCCTGCTCTGGAATCGGCGGACGCCGGGATAAAAATTGGAATCTGGCGCTCAACATACTCTCTGTCAATAAGCCGTAAAGCAAACCTAAAAGTGCAGTGCCAATCACAGTTAAAGAGAGTGCAAAAAATCGCAGCCAAGTTGGAGCAGGGTCGTTATTCGTCACGCCTCCAAACATATCGCCATAGCCACTCAACAGCAACGAAGATGCCGTGAAAAAAGACTGCGTAAATGTGATGTCGGGGTAAAAGAGTAGGAATAGGGTAGTTCCCAAGACAACCAAGACTACGACAACGATCGCACAGAGCGTCGCAACTAAACGGGTTTGATTTTCTGCTGTCCATTGCCAATATTTCGCAAACTTTTCCCTCAGATTTTGCCAAAGCAGACCTCGAACTACCTCGGACAGGAATTGCGTTAAATCTTTTTGCTTATTCTTCTCTACACTCGCGTTCGCAACATCTGCAATTTCGATATAGGTTAACCTATCCTCTGCTTTAACTCTTGCTTCTGGTTCCCATTGATAGAAGGGATTTTCAAAATTCTCCGTTCTTGGTTCGGGCAGGCGATCGCATGGCAGATATTCGAGAATTCGGCGATGGCGATTGTTAAATTCATGGACTAAGCGAAGTTCGTGTAGATTTTTTTGCTGCACGACGCGCATGAGTTGACCATCTAGGGTAAAAAAGCCCAAGATTTCTTCGCTCAAAGCCGCTAGGGCAAATGCTGTTGCTGGGAGCTGGGTGGGCTCAAATGCTACAAAATTGCCTAAATGTTGACCCAATAGATCGTTTAAATTTTGCTTTGCCGATCGCACCACCAAACGAATCTCAGGATTTAGCAATCGCGCTGCAAAAGCAGTTTCTATATTCACTTTTTCATTACTGGTGACCAGCAAGATCGCACGACATTGACGCACACCTGCTTGTTCCAAAACACGAGTCTGACGGCAATCACCCATAAACAAATTTTCTAAAAGACTCGGTAACTCTGAGATTTCCCAACCTGTGGGCTGAACTTGCTCGATCGCGCTGACCACCGATCCAAACTCTTTTAAGGCTTTGACGCAGTTTTGACCTAAACTACCCAGCCCACAAACTAAAACACGATTTGGTTCAACTTTATTTTCTGGTTCTGTAGATTCGAGCATAGGTTTAGGGCGACGATTTGCTACAGCAATCGCGGTTTTGCTTCAGGAACCGCACGCGAATTACTAAAACTAAATATATAGTATTGTTATTACATATCGTACTAACGTTATGACTGCAAAAACTTATCCACTCACGCCTGCAAAAATTGGCAACGCCTCTGGTTTTAGGTTGCCTGCCTCGTTTTATCGAGATCATCCACAGTTTGTCAATGCTGCGGGATGGGTTGAAATGCTGTCAGATGATACCTTGTTGGTTAAGTTAGAACCTAACCAAGTAAATCTCGATGAAGAAGACGAGCAAGAACTCATGCTGAGTTTATTTTTGGACTTTATCACCAAAGATGCTTTACAAACCCCCTCAAATTTAGAACCCTATACAGAGGCAATGGCTCAAGCGGATGACGAACTCTTAGCAGGCGTAGTCATCGACTCATGAGCGTTTTGATCCGCAATGGTTGGGAAATTTATTTCCATCGCCAACTCTTTGGCAAACAGCGGCGAGACCTGCGATCGCAAGTCCAAGAACTTAAAACCAAACTATCCCCTGATGAATTTGTCATTCATCCTCAAGTCCGACTACTGGCAGCGGTCATGAAAGGGATCAAAGAAAAGATCGTCCTCGATCCCTTTGCATCGCACTTTGCTCTTAAAGGAGCGTTAAAACGCTACGGACGCTTAAAGAAAATGGGTTTGCCAGATCGTTATCGTCTCTTTTTTCGAGCCTTTGAAGCCGAAGGTCGTAAAGTTCTAATTATCCTGTGGCTGGGCTATCCACGCAAAGCAGGCGATAAAAATGATTGCTATGAAGTTTTCTCACGCATGGTTCGCAATGGCGATTTTCCAGAAACTTTAGAAAAATTGATATTGGAAGTAGAATGAATTTAGAAATCAACTTTGAAAGCCTAAAAACATTGGCAGCTTTTGGTGGCTTCCTATCGCTACTAGTTCAAATTTACGATAAGTTTATAGCGAAGCCAAGGCTAGACGTAGAGGTAGAGTATAGCGGGCTTATTTCTAAAGCGGGTACTATTAACTTCAAGATTGATGTTAGCTTAGTAGCACTCGTCGGAGATGTTTCAATTAAAGAAGTCTATATTTTCAATGCTATAAAAGAAGAGTATTGTTTCTGGAAAAGACGAGTTTGGTACAGAGAACTTCCTTTTACGGAATTGAGGTATCGGGAAGAAGCGTCAGGCGATTGGCATATAAAGTACAAATCCTCCACCCAAAAAATACGCTTAGATAAAGCAGTAAAAGGACAGATGTTATTTTAGGGCACCTCTATTAATTGGCTTATTCTCAATAAAAAGAACCTGAAAGCCTTGATGCTTCGTCTGTATTCTCAATTATTTTGAATTTTTAGAGGTGCCCTTTATACGGGTGATATCGCAAAGCATACATGGGATAAATTAAAAGAAAATTTCACTAACAGATGGAGAAGTGTCAATGTGGATAATTTTGAAGAAAATATTCGAGGATTCAAGATAACTAAGTACTCAAGACACCTATTTACATTTGTAGGGGAACTCACTCTACCTCAAGATTTTCATGCAGAAGATTTACCAAACTCAGGCTGGTATATATGTTTTGACTATGGATTGGGCAAAGTTGAGAAAAAAGTCTTTGATAGTAGTATTCGGCTTGGAAGACCTTAATCTCTAAGCAATACTCTCTGTGCCTTGCAGGAAAATTGTGTACTTTATACAGTTATGGTTACTACCGTAGGTTTCTTATACCAATTTAAAGACCGAGGGTAACAAATCTAGCATGTTGATAAGAATTACAGTGTCTTGCATTTTCTATCCGTTGCTATCCCCAATTAAATTGGTATTAGCTTAGGTCGTAAGGTATATGCCCACATTAGGTTTTAGATTTCTATCTGTGATGCTTTTGAAGCTAATTTGCTGTAAGAGAAATTGGTGTTGGGAATTAGGGCTTCTGCAATATGCTTTCTAAACTCGGCACATCTAGCCACTTCCTCTGTTGGTGCGATTGATGGGTTAAGTCCATTAAAAGCTGGGAATAGACTCCTTCGCGCAAACTGGGAAGCATAGGAACCTCCGTGCGAATTGCATGGACAAAGCGATCGCAGACAGCGATAAAGGGAGCTAACCTACCATCGGGATAGGTTTGCGGTAACTGATATTCCGACGGAATGGGCATTACTTCCATTTCCATCTTACCCACTTCCGCCTGTTGCACCTGAAAGCCATGCACGTAATCAGATTTATTGCCACTGCCCAAGACCAAGGTGGCGCGATCGCCATAGACCGTCACCCAATGCCCACTGCCCTGATAGGAAACTGTACTGATGCAAATATTGCAGGGTGTTCCATCTTCAAGCTCCAATAAAATATTACAGGTGTCATCGGCATCGACTGGACGCATCGTTCCATCTGAATGTGGGCGTTCGGGAATCGCCGTACTGAGCTGCCCGCACAAACGCTTCACAGAACCAAACAACCAATTAACATAGTCGAAAGTGTGAGAACCTAACGATCCTAAAGCTCCACCACCACAGGTCTTTTGGCTATACCAATTCCACGCCCGTTTTGGATCGGCTCTTCCCTGAACGATCCAATCGATCGTAATCAATCGTTTTTTACCAACAAAGTTCCGATCGAGCAAGTGCTTGAAATAACGCCACTCGGGCACAAATCGAAATTCAAAGTCCATGGCTACTAAAACTTTACGCTCTACTGCCAGATGATAGAGCGCGAGTGCTTCTGCCACATTCAACGTCGTTGGTTTCTCTAGCAGAATATGTTTACCTGCGGCGATCGCCGCTTTGGCAGCGATGTAATGTAAAAACGGGGGGGTGGAAATGGTTACGGCCTCCACTTTAGGAATGGAAAAAAGATCTTCTAAGCGATCGCAAGCATAGGGGATTTGGAACTTCTCGGCTACTTGATTTGCCTTGGCAATGTCACGATGATAAACAGCAACAACCTCTGTATGTGGATGCTCTCTCAGACCTGGTATATGCACGATCTGCCCAAATCCTGTGCCAATTACCCCAACTCCAACTGCCTTCACAATATAAATTCCTTTTCTCTGAAGTTCTTAATTTAGTCCTTACTTGAATCTTTGCGAAAATCTTCTCTAAAACTCAATACCTGCTTGCGCTCTCACACCCTGCTCGCGAAAAGGATGTTTGACCAGTTTCATTTCTGTGACTAGATCGGCAACGGCAAGTAGCTCAGGGGGGGCGCCCCGTCCAGTTAAAATCACATGAGAATCTTCGGGCTTTTCTGCTAATCCAGCTAAAACGCGATCAACACTAAGATAACCTAACTTGAGCGCAATATTAATTTCATCCAGCAGCACTAATTTAATTTCAGGATTTTTGATGAATTCTAGAGCCGATGTCCATGCCTCCTCAGCTTTGGCAATATCGCGATCGCGGTCTTGGGTCTCCCAAGTAAAGCCCTCACCCATCGCTAAAAAGGTAATCTGGTCGCCCCAGTGTTGAAATGCTGCTTTTTCGGCGGGTTCCCATGCCCCCTTGATAAATTGCACGATCGCAACTTTATAGCCATGCCCGAGCGATCGTAAAACCATGCCTAAAGCCGCAGTGGTTTTACCTTTCCCCTCCCCCGTGTTAACGATCGTGAGTCCCTTTTCTAGCTGTCGCTCTGCGAGTCGTTCGCGTTGCACCTCTTGACGGCGCTGCATTTTTTGACGATGTTGCTCGGCAGTAATTTCTGACATGATGGCTGCGTTACCTAGTCGCTTGGATATAGCTTAGATACATAACAATACTTCGGACAAAATTAGTAAGCAATAGCGCCGTAGGAGCAAAGATCTAGG
>NZ_JAZBJZ010000082.1:0-23338 GCF_036349135.1 Tumidithrix elongata BACA0141 | reverse complement strand
GAGGAATGTAGGGTCTTTATTCGCCATTATAAAAGATGTCAAATCGGTTCTATATGATGATGGGAGGGAAACTCATGCGCTGTATTGGAATCGTCAGAGCAAAAGCTCAGATAGGGCTACGGAATTTAGTCCACAATATGAGCCGATTTGTATTTTGGGAGACAAAACGCGCTATGGCTTAATTTTAGAGGATTCGTGTGACTACAGGTGGATAATTGCCACCTAAAATCAGGGAAACAGGCTGTTTAATCAGTATTTCCCTATTCTTCTCTCTTTTTATTTTCGTTTTTCGTCTCTGACTGATTTTTAGAGGTGCCCTCAACTCATTTAGGATTGCTCTAGGGTGCTCAAACTCTCTAGGGTGCTGAAACAAAAAGCCCAGCTTTGTCAGGAGTTCCTGTAAATACAAAGAACTGTTCGTCAATGGGGGCTGAGAGGGTTTGCCCATCAAAACGATGTCTGCCAACTGCCATATTTCCTGTTTCCGTGAATTGGAAATCAACTTCGGAAAAATGGTTTTCTTTAAAGATTTGACGAACCCGTTCTGAGCAATTTGCACCATCGCGATCGCCTCGCGTCCAAAGTACAAAAGCACCTGTTTTGGCGAAGTAGGGAAGGTTGCGAATTAGACCTTGGAGAACTTCTTCATTGGGTAAGTTTCCAAATACCCCGCAGAAAATCACGATATCCGCAGGAACAGCACCCTTATAGGAATCTATCAGGGTCGCATCGCCTTGGATTAACTCAACTTTGCCAGTCAACCCTAATTGGGCGATCGCTTTGGTTCCTCTCGCGACAAGTTGCGGATCGAGTTCTACAAGTCGCGCTCGTACATCTTGGGCACGGGGATGAGTGGCCAATACGCCCAACAAATCGCGTCCATCGCCAGCACAGGCACTGACAATTTGAATCTTGCCTGCGGGAGCGATATCTAAACTAGCAGAAATATATTTCTGCACAATTTGCAACCGCTGTTGTAACAAGTTTTCGCTTTGGTAAAGCTTGTGCCATTCAAACCAGTCCTTAGGCATACCATAAACTCCTGAATAAACTTTATAAACTTCTAAATTGTTGAGAGAGGCTTACGAGCTAAGCTGCTATTTTTTCGGCTCTATTGAGCGAAGACATTTCGTGCTTAATCGATCGCGAAATCAGGGGTAACTGTCGATAGAACCAAGCCGAGGCGCTGATACAGATAATGCCACTGACTATCATCGTATTGGGTGCGCCGAGCCAATGGGCTAGAGTTCCTGCAAACAAATTGCAGATAGGCAGCATTCCAATTAAAGAAAGGGAATAGAAGCTCATGACTCTGCCACGTTTGCTATCTTCGACAATGGTTTGAATTACCGTATTGCTACATGAAATATGCAATGTTGAAATACCTCCCATAATGACGAGTAAAAATAAGGAAACCCAAAGAATACTGGAAAAGGCATAGGCGATCGCTGCCACACCAATCATCCCTGGGCAGAGTGCGATCAGTCGCTCCAAACCCACAACTTTGCTGCGTTGGCTGAGATAAATAGAAGAAAGCACAGCCCCAAAGGCAGGTGCGGCGCTCAACCAGCCCAAGATTTTCTCTCCACCCTGTAGAACTTCAGCAGCGAAGATCGGCAATAGCACCACATGGGCAAAACCGAAGATACCCTGCAACGCCAACAGCAAAATAATCGCCTTCACGGGCAGAAAGTCTGCAACATAATTAAATCCTTCCTTCAGGCGATTCCAAGTACTAATTCTTTGCGAAATTTGCATCGGTTTGCTAGCAGGAAGTGTCATCACTGCCAATGCCAAAATTGCGGCAACGTAGCTGATGGTGTCATACAGAAAGCAGAATTTAACGCCAACTGTGGCGAGCAACAGTCCACCGAGAGCAGGCCCCATTAAGCGCGAACAAGCCAGCATCGTAGAATTAATTGCGATCGCATTGCTTAGATCGACGCGATCTTCTACCATTTCCACCACAAAGGCATGGCGCACGGGCATATCCAATCCCTTGAGAACCCCACCTAAAATGCTCAGAATCAGCAACGACCAAAACTCCGCTATATTTAAGAACGTAATTAAGGTCAAGGTGGCAGAAACGCTAATTCCTAGGATTTGTACTAACTTGAGTAAATCCTTGCGATCCCAGCGATCGCTAAGCACGCCAGAAAAGGGAATCAAAATTAGGGATGGTAGAAATCCCAAAAAGCCAGACAAACCCAACAACCAAGCAGACTTCGTCAAGTCATAAATCAGCCAAGGAATTGCCATCTGGGTCATGAAGGTTCCCGATAACGAGAACACTTGCCCGATAATATAGAGCCGAAAATTTCGCGATCTAAAGGCGGGAAATCCTTTATAAAGGCTTTCCACAAAGCGATTCCTTATTCTTTTGCTGAATTGACTTGTCCGATCGCGCGATCGCCTTGGGTTTTCCATGTCCATTGATTTCTACTTCCCTATTGTGCCGATTGCGATGGAACTGACGGGTGACTTTGTAAGCCTACCTGAACCCATTGCGCGATCGCGGGTAAGAACTTCACAAACAAAAGCGAACCGACAATGCAAACCATTCCTCCTATTGCCAGCGTGTTTTGCGCTCCGATCGCATGGGCAGAACTGCCAAGGATCAGATTTCCAAAGGGAGACATGCCCATAAAACACATGGTATAGAAGCTCATCACCCGACCGCGTTTGGATTCTTCGACGCCATGTTGAATTACGGTATTGCTGGCAGCAACCTGAAGTGTAGAACTAAAACCAACCAATGTCAGCGCCGCTACAGATAGCCAAAACATATGGGAGTAGGAAAAAATAATCATGGCAACACCGAGGCTAGCGGGGCAGAAAGCGATTAATTTATGCAGTCCCTGAATCCCTTTTCGGAAACTGAGATAGAGACAGGCAAATACTGCGCCCAGTGCCGAGGCTGCGGTTAAGAATCCCATCGTGGCAGCATCCCCTTGAAATACTTCTACAGAAAAAATCGGTAGCAGGGTGGCATAGGACATGTTTAGTAGACTTGCCAAAGCGAGCAATAGCAAAAGAGTACGGATGGGTAAAACTGCGTAGGCATACTTAAAACCCTCCTTGAGGTTGTGCCAAGGATGCTTCCCATGCGATTCGACCTTGCGTGGGGCAATCTGCATGGCAAACAGAGCTACCAACACAGCAATATAGCTAACGCTGTCATAGAGAAAACAGAAGCCTGCCCCAACTTTAGCGATCGCAATGCCTCCCATCGCTGGACCTAAAAGCCTTGCCGTATTCAGAAACGCATAGTTGAGCGAAATCGCGCTATTCATTTCTTCTCGGTTGACAATATCCGTCACAAAAGCATGGCGAATCGGTACATCTAAACCCTTTAAAACTCCTGACAGAGTTCCTAAAGACAACAACACCCAAAAATTAGCCCATCCTAAAAAACTAACGATCATCAGGGCAATCGAGATAGAAATCCCCAAGACCTGCAACAAAATCATCAGGTGCTTGCGATTGTAGCGATCGGCAAGGATACCTGAAACGGGAGCCAATAAAAATACGGGCAACTGTCCTAAAAATCCAGAGATGCCTAACAAGAGCGCTGAATCCGTAGCTTTATAAATCAGCCAAAGAATCGCCACTTGGGTCATGAAGCTACCCGTCATCGACAAACTCTGTCCAGCGAAATAGAGCCGATAATTACGCGATCTAAAGGCTGGAAGATCCATACTAGGCTTAAACCAGCGTATTAATGTTTTAGCCATTCTGATATTAGACAGAGGTTAGGTTGTAGGTGGAGTCCCTTTTGCAAGACTAATTATTAGATAATCTAAATATAAGAAGGCATTGTCTGATATAGACATAGATTTAGTCAAGTTCGTTGGGTTACAAATATTTGAAAATTTGGTGATGCCAACGATTCTTGCGTTATTTTCATGTCACCAACATTTGCTCAAAAGCATTCCTGCCTTAGCAAGATGTATCGCGATCGCCTATTTGGTCAAGACAAATTGGGCTTCAATGCTCCTTGGTGACAGCAGGTGCTGCAAGGCTATCGGCTATTTGTCTTGTCATCTGTCGTTTTTAGATAAGTGTTGTTCTAGCAAGACTAAGCGATCGTTCCCCCAAAACATTTCTGTTCCCACAAAAAAAGTAGGCACACCAAACGCTCCCCGCTGAAATGCCTCTTGAGTAATCTGTTCGAGTTGGAACTGTAGAGATGGCGATCGCAGGGTTTCATAAAAATCTATTTCAGAAATCCCAAGGCTGACTCCAAACTGGGCAAGCATCTCGCGATCGATGGCTCTTCCCTCGGCAAATATTGCGTTAAACAGAAGTTGACTATAATTTTTTAGTAGCCCAAACTGAGCGGCGGCTAAAGTTGCAAGGGCAAGATCTTTAGGAGCGATCGCCCTCAATTGAGGCTCGTGAAAGGGAATGCCATAATAATCTGCCCATCGCTCGGCATCGCGCTGACGATAGACCCAATCGTATTGTCCTGAAACAGGTCGATCTACAAATGGGTTGCGTTGCCAACGTTCGATTAATGCTCCGCTAAAAAGTGGTTTCCAAACGAACTGACAATCAAGCGATGCCTCAATGCGCGGAATCTGTGAGGCAGCAAGATATGAATAGCGACTCCCTAACCCATAGTAAAAATCGACTGAAATCGTCATAAATTGGGGATCGGATTCAGTTTGGCATTATACCCCAGGTGTTTGTCCGCCATCAACCTGAATTTCAGTGCCTGTAATAGAAGCTGCGAGATCGGATACTAGGAATAGCGCAAGATTGGCAATATCCTCAGGTTGGGCAATTCTACCTAAAGGAATTGACTTAATCGCTTGGGCTTTATATTCCTCAACAGAAACATTGGCAAGTTTAGCGTGCTGTTCCGCAAGATCCCTAGCTCTATCGGTATCTGTTAAGCCGGGAGAAATCGCATTGATGCGAATATTATGCAGAGCCAGCTCCTTAGAAATACCGCGAGTGAAGTTGAGCAATGCCGCATTCGTCGTGCCACCGGGTAGAAAATTGGGACGGGCAGTACGTCCAGCGCCACCAATGATATTGACAATGCGCCCATCTCTGCGCTTAATCTGGTCGGGAATTACAGCCCTGACAAGGCGGATATATCCCAGTAGTTTGAGATTCCATGCATCCAAAAAGACATCATCGCTAATATCTAGCAAATTACCCGCTTTCGCAGAACCTGCATTATTAATCAAGATATCGATCTGCCCAAAGGTTCCTAAAGTGGTCGAAACCACTTTATCGACGCTTTCAGCTTGTGTCAGATCGGCAGCGATCGCAATTACTTTATTCCCTGAACTAGAAAGGGTGCGAATCTCATTCACCGCTTTTTCCAACTTTTTAGGATTGCGGGCAGCGATCGCGACATTAACGCCTTCTTTATACAAGCCTTTGGCTGTTGCCAAACCAATTCCCGCACTACCGCCTGTGACGATCGCAGTTTTCCCCGTTAAATGCAGTTCCAAACTCATATACTTACCCTCCTACAAGATTTTCTCAACCCCTACATCAATTGACAGTTACTCCATGCCAGTTCCTTCTCTGAATGGGGAGAAGGAACTGGTAGATCGGGGTAAAATTACTTACTGACAGGAGATGGTTCGCCTAAGACCTTGGTAAATCGCTCTAGATAAAACTCAGTGGAATTCGCAACAGCTTTCACAGAGTCGCGATCGCGTAATGTAGCCCACCATTTTTGAATGCGAGGAGTTTCAGCGGGAAGTTCAAATTTACGGAAATGCTCCAAAACAGGAAGACGCTCAAACCAAGGATAGAAGCTAATGTCAACCAGACTTAAGTGCTCGCCTAAGAAATATGCACCGTCACCAGATAGCTTGCCAAACCCTTCTTGCTCAATGTAAAGCAGCGACTCGATAAATTCCCTGCGTCCTTGCTCTTGCTCTTCTACAGTCTTGCCGCGCAATAGCTTTACAAATGCAGGGATAAAACGGGTATTGGCATAGTCAATCCAAATTCTGGCGATCGCTTTTGCCCCGGGGTCGCGAGGCAAAAGTGTTGGTTCTGGGAATACTTCCTCAAGATATTCGTTGATGATTGCAGACTCGTAAAGTTCAAAGCCATTATGGACAATGGCAGGAACTTTGCCATAGCGAGAAACCTTTAGAAAATCAGCAGATTTGTTTTGAAAATCAATATCAGTGGAAGTAAATTCAATTCCCTTTTCTAACAAAACCACGCGAGTCCGTTGAGCAAATGTCGAAGCTTTAGCAAAGTAAAGATGCAAGGCAGTCATAGCAGAATCCTTAAATACGTATTAGATTGCGTAAATACTACGGTTTGTAAGTGGAATTACCGTAGATTTTCAAAAGATTATGACATACCGCCTTTGGGGAAAGATGTCTTCCTGAAAACAAATTCCCCTACGAATACTACAATCGATTCAAGTACTTAAAGCTTAAAGAGCTTCACGCTTTGATGGATCGAAAGATTTTGACAAAATCGGCGATCGCTGTTTGCAGTCTTTGCTCAATTTCTGCTTCGATTTGCAGAGAACCATCCTCTGCCCAAGTTAACTGCTTATCCACAGCATAGACTGTACCGAGAATGTGACGCGCACCTAGTTCAGCCAAGACAGGCTTTAGGGTAAACTCGGTCGCTAATAAATGGGCGATCGTACCTCCTGTGGCAAGGGGGAGAACAACTTTTTGCTCCAGTGCCTTTTGAGGCAACAGATCGAGAAAAGTCTTCAAGACACCTGTATAGGAAGCTTTGTAAATGGGTGTGGCAATCACAACAGCGGCAGCATTTGCCAAAAGTTCTTTCGGCACTTCTAAAGCAGAGCTGTTGTACTGACCAAAGATTAAATCCTCAGCAGGCAAATCGCGAACGGACAAGATATTCGTGGTGATTCCCTCTTTTTGGAGATAGGTATTGACATATTCTAGGAGTCCATAGGTTCTAGAAGGATGGGAAGGGCTACCACTAATTAAGAGAATGCTAGACATGATGAGTAGATATTGAAGGTTAAGTTTTGACTTTGGGATCTGGCTGCGCTAAGCGAAATCGATTAACTTTTGAGTGTTAATCACATATAGATTAATGCGGCGAATTATATACTACACTAAATACTAAGGTTTACCGTATAATTAGCATTAGCTCGGGATAAAAACATCTGAAATGCTATATATCCCAAGGTTCCCACTCTTTTGTAAGGGTGGAGAATTTATCTTCCCTTTCAATCACTGAACGAATGTTCATCAGGAATTACTATGACTGCCAAACCCGCTGAAACTCAATATCAAGTTCACGAACTCATTAGAAATCGTTGGAGTCCCAGAGCTTTTGCCGATCGCCCCGTAGAAAAAGAAACCTTACTCTCTTTGCTAGAGGCAGCTCGATGGTCGCCTTCTTCGTATAACCATCAGCCTTGGAGCTTTATTGTTGCCACCAAAGATAATCCTGCGGAGTATAACCGTCTCCTCAGTGTTTTGGTTGAGTTCAACCAAGGATGGGCAAAATCAGCACCAGTCCTAATTTTGGCTATAGCAAAGCTATTTACCGATGATGGCAAACAAAATCACTATGCTTTCCATGATGTGGGACTCGCTCTAGGCAATCTATCCTTGCAGGCAACTGCCCTCGGACTATCTGTCCATCAAGCCGCAGGATTCGATCGCGACAAAGCCAGAACTGAATACCAGATTCCCGAAGCCTATGCTCCAGCTACAGCCTTGGTGATTGGCTATGAGGGCGATCCGCAAACGCTGCCTGAAGGTTTACGAGAGAAAGAACTCGCTCCCCGAGTTCGCAAGCCTTTGCAAGAATTTGTATTCTCTGGACAGTTTAATCAGGTCTCACCATTGTTGAGCGCTTAGTCGAATACCTCAATCTCCCAGCCCCTTCTCTTGGCAAGAGAAGGGGCTTTTATCCCTGTTGATTTTCTTAACGTGAATTCGGAATAAGGATTGTGGGACAAAATGTTGGGTGTATAAAGGATCGGGGTAGGCACAGAGGCACTGCCCCTACGAATCTGATTGGGGAGAGGGTTCCGAAATTATTGACTGCGTGGCTTATAAGAATTGGGCGCACCCACTGGCACATTTGGGTATTTCTGCAAGCTGGACTTATAATCGGACACAAGTTGGGTAATTGGGTATTGAATCCATGTATTGTAGGGTTCAGATACCTGTCTGGTCTCGCGGGGATCGCGGGAAAGATCGACGAGTTTAGCAACCGTAGAATATCTAGCGATCGGACTATTCTTGGTTTCTTGCCAAGCATAATGCAGCTTCCAGTTATGCCACTTCACCGCCCGTAAATCATCAGCAACAAAGACCACAAACCCTTCACGCCCAGATTGCGAACTTTTACCCAAAAAGAAATCCGCCATGTTTATGCCATCCACAGCACGGTCATGGGGAACTTTTGCCCCTGCAAAGGAAGCTAGCGTCGGGAAAATATCAACCACATGGACGATCTGATTATTCACCTTGCCTGCGGGAATCTTGTCTGGCCAACGGATGATAAATGGAACTCGCAAACCTCCTTCCATTGCCGTGAAATAAGTCCCCGCCCAAGGGCCACTCCAACCGCTATATTGTCCATCGCCAACGGCGCTATCTTCCACGCCATTATCGGCAGTAAAAATTACGATCGTGTTCTTCTCAATGCCTAGTTTGGCGATCGCTTCTACAAGCTGACCGACATAACGATCGGTCTGCACGAGCATATCGGCATAGTCGCCATGACCGCTCTTGCCTTCAAAGTCAGGATGGGGCAGGGTGGGATAATGCATCGCCGTGAAAGGCACATAGGCAAAGAAGGGTTTACCCGCTTCATGGTTGCGCGTCATAAAGGCGATCGCGCGTTGGGTTAGTTCTGCATCGATGAGCCGACGCTCGTTCAGGTCATAGATTTTTTGTTTTTGGGGCTGACTACCTTTATGGCTTTCAAAAATCCAAGGTTTGTTGGAATCAGCGACATTGACATCCCCAGCGATCGAATAGCGGCTGATGGTCTCTGGTGTCAGCCAAACTGACTCATCGGTACTATTCGGAATGCCATACCACTCATCGAAACCTTGATCCGTCGGCCAGCGTCCGACGCTACGTCCAAGATGCCATTTACCGAAAGCACCCGTTGCGTAACCTGCATCAGACAGAGATTCCGCAAGGGTGACTTCCCAAGGTATTAGCCCATAGAGTGGCGTCCCCATGGGAATGCTCTGAGTGCCGCTACGGATGGCATGTCGGCCGGTCAGCAATGCCGAACGGCTAGGCGTGCATTGTGGCTCTGTATTCGCATTGAGCAGTCGCGTACCTTCTTCCGCTAGGCGATCGATATGAGGTGAGGGAGCGCCACGCAGGGAACCACCACCATATACACCCCAGTCCCCCCACCCCGTATTATCGGTGAGAATGAGCAGGATATTCGGTTTTGGCTGTGGTTCTTCTTGGGCATAGGCGGGGGGACACAGCAATAGCAATAGCGATACGATCGCCGCCGCGATCGCCATATACAGTTTCATGTCTTTTTATTTCCGATTCTTTCTGATTCTATTTTTAACGTGATGTGTGACCAAAAGATCTTGTTGATAGTGCGATCGCTGGTTGCTCAATAGGCTGAATCATGATCGGAATGCAAGGATAAAAATCTTAGATAATCACCTTCTCGGACAGCAACGGCTCGACATTTTTGAGTAATTCTCAAACTATAGAGTTTTTCACCATTTTTTCCTTGCTTAGAACGAATCAATTCCCATTTTACGCCCTGATCTTTATACAATTGTTCCTAGGTTAATTGAGAAACTTTTTTGAGAATTTTTAATACCGCAAGAGCCTCGGATTTCTGCAAAACAAACAAGTCTTGTTGAAAAACAGGATTATTTAGATCGAGTAAAATTCTACTCAATTATTCAGTAATTGAGCTTCCAATGAGTCTAGATTCGATAACTGAGAGGGATGATCATGATTCCATTGTAAAGCCTTATCCAGTTTTTCCGAGAAAGAGTCTTCATGTACCCAACTTTCAGAAGGGAATGATTGCTTCAATAGAAGATTATAAAACGCTTCCCATTCCTTACCCCATTGCTCTAAATTAATGACAACGGCAGTCTTCTCTCCTTGGTCATCTATGATATATTCAATGCCTTTCATAGGAAAAAATAGCAGTAATTTCAGTAAATTATATCATTTACCTTATTGCTTAGGTTTCCAAATATATTCGACGTTGGGTTGACCGTTAAAGGCATTAACTGATAACTTGCCAGCAGTAAAGCCATTACGTTCATAAAAAGCTCTGGCTCTAGTATTTTCCCTAAGTGTATAGAGCCTTAATCCTTGAGGATGCAGTGATTTTGCGTGGCCGAGCAATTTTGCACCGATGCCATGACTTTGATAGCGACGATCGACAAATAACTGATCGATAAAGCTTTTTCTTTTAAAAATAACCATAAATCCCGCAATTTCACCTTCAATTTCGGCTGTCCAAATACTGCCCAGCGGTATTAACTCATCCAAAAAGCGTCTCTTCCATTCGGTAGATAGATGCGGATGTTGTAAATGGGGAAAGGTTTCATGCCAAGTATTGTACCAAAGCTGCACGATCGCTTCTAGATCCTCAGATTGGTAAGGACGAATGAGAAGTTGGTGAGTTAGATTTTCCTGTATGCCCATATTTCAAAAACTGATTCTGTTAACCAGCGAGTTTGGTCGTAGTTTTGAGCAATGCGATCGTAGTAGTTAAATTTCGCCATTGTTGTTGAGTGATGAGGGCTAATTCTACAGCCAAGCTCGTTGATATTGAACAGGATAGTTGAAGTCCTTGACACCCAATTTGTTGGCGGCTCTGGCAGCCCAGTAAGGATCGCGGAGGAATTCTCGTCCTATTAATACAACATCTGCTTGACCTGTGCGAATAATATGATCGGCTTGTTCGGGAGAAGTGATTAAGCCAACAGCGGCAGTGTGAATTCCTGTTTCGCGACGAATGCGATCGCTGAATGTGGTTTGATAACCTGCCCCAAGCTGAATCTTTGCACCAAGAAGAATCCCGCCTGAAGAAGCATCGATCGCATCGATACCCAATGCCTTTAGTTTATGGGCTAGCGCCACGCTTTGGTCGATATCCCAGCCATTCTCAATCCAATCAGTCGCCGAAATTCTTACCCATACGGGCAAGCGATCGGGAACGACGGCACGAACTTCGCTAGCAATTTCTAGCAATAAACGAATGCGATTCTCAAAGCTGCCACCATAGGCATCTTGGCGCTGATTGCTCAAAGGCGAGAGAAACTCATGGAGTAAATAACCATGTGCTGCATGGATCTCAATTACTTGAAAGCCAGCTTCTACAGAGCGTTTCGCACTGTTAAAAAAAGCAGTTTTGACTCTTTGAATGCCTGCCAAATCTAGCTCTAAGGGAACGGGACTATTGTCTTGATTAAAGGCGATCGCGCTGGGAGCAAAAACGGGTCGCCATCCGCCTCGGGCTTCATCGACGGGTTTCCCACCTTCCCAAGGTACAGAATTACTTGCCTTGCGACCTGCATGGGCGATTTGGATGCCCGCGATCGTACCTGCTTGGCGAATTTGGTTTGTAATTTTAGTAAGCGGCTCGATATGTCGATCTGACCAGATTCCTAAATCGCTGGGAGAAATTCTGCCCTCAGGTTCCACGGCTGCGGCTTCGGTAAATACCAAACCTGCCCCACCCACAGCCCGACTGACCAAATGGGTGAGATGCCAGTCCGTAGCAAAACCGTCAGTACTGGAATATTGGCACATGGGAGAAACACCAATGCGATTGCGAAAGGTAATTCCACGCTGTTGGAATGGTTCAAATAGATGGGTCATGATTAGTTCCAAATTAAGTTTAATTATTTCGGCTTTGACAAGAGTTCTAGTTCTCAATTTTTGACTCAAACCTTAGCCTGAGTAAGAAATCTCTAGGAGATGCTTTTCTGCACCTTCATCTAACACCCAACGAATCGTTGTAAAGAATCTTGGATAATTATCTTTCCTATTATCAAAATATTCTGATGCTACTTGCTTGTCGAGTAAAGTCCGATCGTTTATTCCATCATCGCGAGAGTCTAGTTCTTTGATTATTTCATCAATTACAGCCAACCTTCGTGATTTTAAGCGATCGACATTGAGTCCTAGTTTGTGAATCGTGAATTGAGCGTATTCAATAGGGATACCCGATCGTTCACAGCCAGATTCATCGGGTAAGATTTCACCATCTGCACTGCTAAAACGGAATAACCGCTGTGTTGGCAATTGAAGGGGATTTAAAAGACGCCCATCAGGGATAAAATTATCTTTGGCTTTCCCGCAACAGGGTGAGCTATGGGGTAATTGAGCGTTTGGCAAACTATCATCTTCAACGCCTCCTGGGGGAATACAGATAGCCAGCATATTTTGCCAATTTAGGTCATGATTTTCTTCACGGGTCGATTGTTCGCAGGGAAAGAAATGTTCAACGGAAAAAGGTTTTTGATAAATCGACATTTCACAGTAAGCACAAAGCCCTTTTTGATCTGAGATTAAGGTGCTACGAATTGAAGTTAATGTATCTCTACTTTGCTTTAGATTATTCCATCGTCTAAATTGAGTGCTGTAGCGTTTTTTGTAATTTTGTAGTTCCTCTGGTTCTGAAGATTTTAGTACATTTTTCATGCAGTAATTTTCCGCTCCAATCGCCGAATCTGCATATCTGCTCTAGTCATATCTGGGTCAAACTGTTCCCAGTCTCGCAACTTTTCGCGAAGTTGTTTTGCTTCTTCTAAATTACCACGATCGATCGCATTAAAAAGAGCCGTTAATGTCCTTGATTCTTCGGTATCTGGTCGTAAATTTTCCAGCCCTAAAACATAGCGAACAATGTCTGAACTTTTCATACCCTTGGTCGGTGAGGGACATTCTTTGATTTGGTAATCCTCTAGAATTTTGACCTGATGGCGTTCTACGGTGGTGACAATTTCTGGACTATGGGTTGTCGCAATGATTTGGGTATTTGGAAACACTTTGCGTAGGTCTGGAATAATTTTTTGTTGCCAAGTTGGATGTAAGTGCAAATCTAGCTCATCAATCATTAACACAGCTTCTGCTTCTAACGGATTTTCCATTTCTGGATTTGCCTGTGCTAAACGTCTAGAAAAATCCATCACCAGTGCTAGCATGTTACGATAACCCGAGCTTAATTGACTCAGCGACAATTCGATTTTTTCACCTATTTCAGTTTCCCATTCAACCATTAATTTAGTTGAATTTGTCTGTGAAAAATATACACGCGCATTCGGAGCAACAATAATAGAAATCGCCTTTCGTACTTGCTTCAGTTCGGGAAGTTCAAAATTAACATCTCCTCTCTTTTTTCCTTCTTTTAGTTCTTGAAATTCTCTTGCAAAAAACCAGTTAGTGAATTCTGCAAAATTTGCTGTCGCATCAAGACTGTTTTTTAAGGCATCAAATATGTCAAATTCTCGATTAAAAAAATCATTAACATCAGAAATATCTTTTAAGTTGCGATTACCCCTGTAATAAGCAACAATAGGAAAACAATTAATATTCGATGAAGCTTGTAAGTAACGATTGATGTCCCTACGAATTGATGATTTATCTATCCGATCAAGTCTTAAATCTATATTGTTATTATCAGTTGATCTCTTAAAATATTGCACCGAATAGCTAATTGACATATCTGAATTTACATGTCCAAGTTCGATTCTGTTTATGTTAATAGAGCTATTACCTTCTTGCTTAACTTGTAAATCTCTTTGAAAAAGATATGTCTCTTCTATATCTTTAGATCTCGATCTTACATCTACTATATCTTGGAACTCATATAAATATGGAGATATAGCCGCAGCGATCGCATCTAATACAGCACTTTTGCCAGAGCCATTGTTGCCAACAAATATATTTACATCTGGATTTAAGTTGACTATCAGATCGTCAAAACATCGAAAGTTTTTAACGGTAACTTGTTGAATATGCATTGCGTAATGTTTGTATTTTATATTTACAAAATGAACAAATAGATTAATTCATTTTTATCAGGTTATATCTTAAGGATTTACAAATTATTCATAGAAGTAAGGAAATAATTCTGCCTCAAGAATATAGCGGGTAGCTTGTCGGAAGAGAGCTTGACAAGTACCAGTTGCCAGTTCGCGATGGTTAGGAATAGTTAGGGTTTCTTTACCAATTGGAGTAATCCGACGGAGCTTAATATGACTACCTCTCTGACTATGAACTTCAAAGCCAAATTTCTTAAAGATAGCGACCGCATCCGCACCAGAGAGGCGTTTAAGCTTTGACATATTCAGGTTGTAGTTCAAAGGTGACAAAAATTGATGGGTTAGGAACTAAACCAAAGTCTTCGGGATTTTCATCTTCTAGGTGTAATCCAACAGCCTCTATAAGATTTTCGACTACTTCATCTAGGGTATTGCCCTGTGTTACTACTGAGATTTCTAAGCATTCGGCAACATAGCCACCTTCTAAGTTTGACCGAATAAATGACTTAATATTTTGTTGAAGTTTAATGTGGCTTTTCATTTACTTATGTCTCTTAATTGAGTATTGGTTTTCGAGTCTTAACCCAACAGGATCGCTGGCTTTACTCCTCAATGCTATACCCAATCATAAACAGAGGCAAATCAATTCATGCGAATTAATTGTTAAAGCGATCGCCCAGATAATGGCAGAATGACAGATAATTACTGAGATTTTCCTATAAGCTACAGATTAGATGCGAGAAGAGTTTAGCGATCCTTACTTAGCTGAGATCCTTGATGAGTATAATGATACTGAAGTAACTGAACTCCTAAAATATCTTGATGAATGGGATGCAGGAACCTATAGTAGTGTAGCCCAAAGCATTTTAGATCATGCGAAAAGAAAAGGCTTTACTGTCCTGAGATATCTTCGCAAAGCTCATAATTTCAGCAAAAAAGGTTCTATGAGAGTCCCGCGCTCAGGTTATCGACAGGATGGATCGGCTATTTACCGCAAAGGTACAGAGTTTTTAATTGTGCGGCTTGACCAATACGGGCTTGAAAAAATAGTGACCTATGGTATTAATGAGGAATAAATAAATGGTAAAAATTCAAAACCAATTAACAGTTTATCAAGACTATATTTCTCAACTTCTAGAGCAGTTATCGATTAACTATCAAAATACAAAGCTAGAAAGACAACTGATTTTTAAAAAAGATTTCAGTAATTATGACGAAGATTTTATGCCTTTAGAAGAACTTGAATTACTGACAGTAAATATCCGAGGATATGCCTGTCAAATCGAAGACAAAGGAACTGTAAACAATTACAAACAAGCGATCGCTGAATTGAAAACGTTAAGTGTATTTAATAATCATACGATTGTTCAACTTTATAATGAAGCGAGATCGCACTATCCACAAATTCAGTCATATATTTCCATGTTGGACTATCTGAGGTTATTGGTATTGGAATATTTACAGATTCAACAAAATTTCCAACCAATTTCTGCTTAGAGACGAAAAGATTATAAAAATATTACTCACTCTATCCAATTTGGCGTAATGGTTCCAGATTGACTTCTAGCTTCTCCCCTAGCCACAGCGCACGATCGGTATGATCGGCGATCGCATTGCCTGTATTGGGATGTACCAAAACCGCTAAACCTTGGCGATTTAGCAATAACCAAGGCACAATGCGATCGAATTGATCGTTGGCAAAGGCAACCTGATACATCGATCGCGTATGGGGCCCAACCAACCGATCGTGCCAACGTCCTAGCTGCACCTCAAAGCGATCGCCTAGACCTTGACGTACCTGCTCAGCAGCAACGCGGGTTTCAGGATGGTAATAGACATGGGCATGGTAGCTAGTAATTACGGAAGTCTCTTCTGTCATAGAATTTCTTTAGAGAACTGAGCGTTTTGAGAATGAGAATACTTTGAAATGAATGATGGCTGCAAGCCCAATTAGAGATATAGCCACAGTACAAACACCCTGCCATTGCCACAGGCTCCAACCAACAGCACCGAGAAAAGAACCAAGCGCACCGCCAGTATAGTTTGTGACCATATAGACTGTATTCAAACGGCTTTCAGCATTGGGGACAAGGCTGTAAATGCGAATTTGGTTGAGAATGAAAGATGAATGCATTCCTAAGAATAGGAAGAGAACGCCAAGAATTAATCCCGATAGATAGGTTCCTGCGATCGCTAAAATTGCGAAGGAAGCTAAGGCAAGCGCGATCGCATAACTGAGAATTTTTCTAGGGGTATATTCGTCGGCAAGTCTGCCAATCAAAGGGGTAACTAGAGCGCCAACAATTCCCACTAAGCCAAATAAACCCGCAACCTTGCCATCGTAGTGATAGGCTGATTCCAAAAAGAAAATCATGGTTGACCAAAAGGCATTGAAGGAAGCGAAGATAAGTGCGATATTTAGGGATGCTTCTCGTAATATCGGTTGTTCGCGAATCAGTTGCAAAATGCTTCCCATTAATTTGGCATAGGACAATTTGGAGGCAGGAGGGATAATAGGTAGTTTGCCCCGCACGGTAATTGCTAAAGTCACAATCAATCCAGCGGATAGCCAGTAGATCGATCGCCAACCAAAGGTTTCGCCGATAAAGCCACTGATGGTACGGGCAAATACGAGACTGACGGATAGTCCACTCATCAAGAATCCCAAGGTTTTACCGCGTTCCAGCGGGCTAGACATTTGTGCGACCATCGGAATAATTAATTGCGCGACAATGCTAAGACATCCGAGGGCAAGGCTTGCTACGGTGAGTGTGGTTAGGTTTGGTGAAATTGCGACACCCACGATCGCGAAAACTAGCAAGCTCAAAACCGTGACGATTAATTTACGCCGTTCGAGGCGATCGCCTAGGGGAACGAGTAACAATAAGCCGATAGAATAGCCGACTTGAGTAACCGCAGGAACAATGCCAATCTGGTGTTCGGATACTTGGAGATTTCGTCCGATTTGCGCTAATAAGGGCTGATTGTAGTAAACATTAGAAATGGCCAAGCCACTCACAATCGATAACAGCAAAATTAGGTTTCTATCGGTAGTGAAATTCTCTGTGGGTTCGGAAACCTGTGATGCAATTTCCTCAGGAGACTCGATAGGATGGGATTGGGACATTGAATCAGATGAATAATTGGGATTTGCGTACTTGTCATCATGCTCTAGTTCTTCTTCTGGCACAAAGTCTATCAGCGATCGCGATGTATCGTGCAACGACCAGAGATCGTCTAAACCAGTGCGTTCAAAGTTTCTAAAGCTCATGATATGACCATCCACTTTATACAGAATCTAATAAAACAGATGACGTAGGGGCAATTCATGAATTGCCCCTACGTTTCAAAAAACTATTCTTGCCTTGCGATCGCTATGCAGACACCAATTCTTTTTTGGTCAAAAATTGGTTTGTTGGACGAGGTAAGCCGAGATTTTCGCGGAGAGTTTTTCCTTCATACTCGGTGCGGAACAGACCGCGCTCTTGCAAGATGGGAATTACCAAATCCACAAACTCATCTAATCCACCGGGCAAATAGGGAGGCATGATATTAAAGCCATCAGCAGCGTCATTAATAAACCATTCCTCAAGGCGATCGGCGATCTGTTTAGGAGTACCGACAATTTGATAATGTCCTCTCGCTCCTGCAATCCATTGATAGAGTTGGCGAATGGTTAGATTTTCGCGCCGTGCCAATCTGATCAGCAAGTCCTGACGGCTTTGATGCAACTCTGTTTCAGGCAAATCAGGCAAAGGACCATCAAGGGGGTATGCCGACACATCAACATTTCCCAGCATACTGCTTAGCAAAGCCAAACCAACTTTAGGATCGATGCCATCCTGTAGCTTTTGGAACTTCTCCTGCGCTTCCTCCTCAGTGCGACCAATCACAGGAAATATCCCTGGCATGATTTTAATATGATCGGGATTGCGACCGATTTTTGCCGCCCGTTCCTTCACATCGGCATAGAAAGCCTTAGCATCCGCAAGGGTTTGGTGAGCTGTGAAAATGACTTCCGCAGTTTCCGCCGCCAAGTTTTTGCCATCTTCTGACGAACCCGCCTGTACAATTACGGGATAGCCTTGAATCGGACGCGCCACATTCAGGGGTCCTCGCACGGAGAAGTATTCCCCTTTATGATTGGGAACATGGAACTTATCTGGGTCAAAAAAGATACCCGATTCCTTATCGCGAATGAACGCATCATCTTCCCAACTGTCCCACAGCCCTTTGACTACATCCACAAATTCGCGGGCGCGTTGATAGCGGGGAGCATGGTCAGGATGCTTGTCCAGATTGAAGTTTTTCGCTTCACTATCGGTAGCCGATGTCACTAAATTCCAGCCAGCCCGACCGCCACTCAGGTAATCTAGAGAGGCGAATTTACGAGCGAGATGATAGGGTTCGTTATAGGTAGTGGAAACGGTGGCGATCAAGCCAATATGTTCGGTAACGACAGATAATGCCGAAAGTAGAGTGATTGGCTCAAAATGCGCGACATGCCCCGCACGACTGATAATGTCCTTGTCTTGACCGCGATCGCGTACGGACACACCATCAGCGAAGAAAATCGTATCAAATTTACCCCGTTCGGCGGTTTGTACGATTTTACGGAAGTGGTTAAAATCTAAACCGCCCTCAGCGTTAGCATCGGGATAGCGCCAAGAAGCAACATGATGTCCCGAACTCATCAGGAATGCACCAAGTCTAAGTTTACGTTTTTCACTCATATGTTTTGGGTATGTTTTGTTTAGAAGTTGAGAAGTAGGGGCAATTCATGAATTGCCCCCACTGTTTGTAAATGCAATCCCTTAGAAAGCGAGCGGGTCAAGATTTACGATGCTGCCACCAAAGCAGGTGTAAAAGCCGAAGAATCCCCCTTGACAGCTTCGCTAGTCTTTCCATCAATGCCTACGGGTAGATCGCCTGCGATCGTTACGCGTTGGACACGGCGGGGTTGCGTACCGTAATCCGCGATCGCGTAGTGCTGCGTAGCACGGTTATCCCAGAAAGCTACATCGCCTTCTTTCCATTTCCAGCGCACTGTATTTTCTAAACGAGTGACATAGGACTGCAGCAAGCGAATGATGTCATTAGATTCTGTTTGAGAGAGTCCCTTAATCTGACGTACAAAGCCACCAATAAATAGACCCTGCTCGCCTGATTCAGGATGCACGCGCACTACAGGATGTAGCGTTTCATAAACCGTGGAAGTAAAAATCTTGCGATATTCTTTCTGTTGCTCAGAAATTTCCACCGCAGCTTCGGCATAGTCATACTTATTGCTATGCACTGCCCAGAGCGTATCGGCAAGATTGCGTAAACGGTCGGGTAAATCTTGATAAGCTGTAACGGAATTTGCCCAAACTGTGTCACCACCAACGGGAGGAATGGTTACAGCGTGTAATACGGAACCTAGAGGTGGGCGATCCACAAAGGTGACATCGGTATGCCAAGTATTCGCACGACTTTCGGTTCGGCTGTAATCGAGATCATTGACTAATAGATTGGCTCTGTCAGCATCGAGGGGTGCTGGATTGCCAACGGGGTCAATGCCAAAGCGACGGCGCAATAGTAAATTATTGGTGGTGTGATCGGAAGCGGAGCGCTGGTATGCAGGACGCTGGGCGATCGCCTCGAACCAAGCGTTGATTCTAGGGAATCGAGGATTCCCTTTAATATGATAGCCACGGTAAACGGGTAGATTGGCAGCTAAGCGATCGAGGTGAGGACTGTAGAGAATATCAACAATGCTAAACTCCGAAAGAAAGAAGGGACTGGAATATTTACCAAGATCGGCTTCTAGGGCATCTAGTTGCGCTTCAAATTTCGCTCTTAAGTCCTCTAACTCCTGCGGATCTTCAGGAGCTTTCCGCAGTAACTGATAGGCAAGATCGCGAAACCCATTAGTTTCTGATTCTTCAACCCATCGATCGGCTATGGCTCTTTCTTGGGGATCGCTGGGTAGTAGGGGAACCTCTGGATAGCGCTCCTCTAGGGCTAAGAGAATATCTTTCGATTCATAAACGAGTTTCCCTTCGATTTTGGCGGCTGGGACAAGGGTTGTCGGTACGAGGTCGGTGTACCATTTGGGCTTATTACTCAGATCGATAAATTCGGTTTCAAAGGGAATGCCTTTTTCTTCGAGAGCAAACCAAACGCGCTCGCAGAAAGGACACCATGAATTTGTGTCGCGATAGAGCAATACGGGGGCTGGGGTGTTGGGTGGTAGTTTATTCCAACTACTAGGGATTGGCTGTGTAGAAGGATGTTGTCCTACCCTGCGAATACGTCTTGCAGGCGTATACTTGCGGGCTGCTTCCAGCAGATCTTCCCAACTTGGTAAGGCAGTCGTTAATGGAGAGATAGTGCTTGCAGTTGACATAGTGATTGGCTCCCTTTGATGGGTAGGGTTAATAACCTACAGACTTATCCACCACATTTCGCAGGGGTTGACCTGTGCGATAGCGGTTTAAGTTATCGAGAAACAGATTGATGATACGTTCGATACTGCGGGGTGACGAAGCTGAGGTATGCGGCGTGATAAACACGTTGGGCAAAGACCACAAAGGACTCTCGGGGGGTAAAGGCTCGGTATGGAAGGTGTCGAGCGCTGCACCAGCAATTCTTTCTTCTTTGAGTGCGGCGATCAAAGCCTCCTCATCCACGATCGCACCTCTAGCAATATTGATCAAATAGGCATCGGGACGCATGGCTTTAAGTGCTGCCTCATCAATTAGATTATGGGTCGCAGGGGTGAGCGGTGTTGCAATGACTACATAATCCGCCTCAGGCAAGAGCGATCGCCATTCATCCTTACCAACCACCAGATCGAAATCCTCTAGCGATTGGGGATTGCTGCGAGATCCCAATACCCTCAGCCCAAAAGCTTTTGCCCGTTTTGCGATCGCCTGTCCGATCTTTCCTGCCCCGATAATCAGAATTGTCTTGCCATAAATCTCATGAAGCTGCAGCTCAATTCCGCGTTTCCAAGTGCGATTTTCCCTTAAATCCAGTAGAGTATTGAGCTTTTTAGCATGAAAGAGGATATAGGTCAAAACAAACTCAGAGATCGGAATAGCGGAGTTCCCCGCACCATTGGTGAGAATGATATCCCGTTCTAAATAAGTCGGTGTAAGAATGTGATTGACGCCTGCACTAGGGGTTTGATGCCAGCGAATTTTGGGTGCAGTATCTAATACGTGATGCAAGACAGGTGGCTTGAGATAGAACCAATTGAAATAAACCTCAGCATCGTGCGGATCTCCTTCAATCTTGCCAGTGGAGTCTACCCAAGCCTTTTCCAAATCGGGATAGCGATCGCTTGCTAACTGTGGTTCTAATTGAGGGGCAAATTCTGTGGGGAGTAACAGTTTCATAGCTTTAGAATGATGATAGGCAATATCAATTGCTGTTCGTCTTATTCCTTATGTAAATTTTCCTCAAACAGCTCTAAAACATGCGTCCAAGCATCAGCCGCTGATTCGGGATGGTAGCTGCCTCGCTTATCGCAAAAGAATCCATGTCCTGCTTTGGGATAGCGAAATACTTTATGAGGAATGTTCGCTTCTTGCAGCGCCGCTTCCACTTTGGTGACGTCCGTTAGCGGAATCCCTGCATCTTCTTCGCCAAAAAAAGCATAGATCGGGGCTTTGATATCTGCCGTGCGGGTAATCGTCGGTTCGCCACCGCCGGGAGTAGAGTTGGGAATGCCCCCACCGTAGAATGAAGCGGTGGCTTTAATTTCTGGCAATGTCGCCGTTAGGTAAACCACATGACCGCCAAAGCAGAAACCAATACTGCCGATCGCATCGCCTTTCACATTCGACAATGCTTTGAGATAGGCGATCGTTGCTTGAATATCGCTCAAGATTTCATCAGCCTTCGTTTTATCCTTATGCCCTCTACCCACTTGAATATCTTCAGGAGCATAGAGAGATTCAAAATTGGGAGCCGTGCGCTGAAATAATGCTGGAGCGATCGCTACATAGCCCTCTCTTGCCAGTCGCTCGGTAACCTCGCGGATGTGAATATTCACACCAAAAATTTCCTGTACCACAATCACCGCAGAGAAAATACCTGTGCGATCGGGTTCGGCAAAATAGGCATCGATTTGCAAGTCTCCGTTGGGAACCTTGACCCAAGCAGTACGAATTGTGGAATTGGTTTGATTTTGATCGAGGGTTATGCAAGTCATTGTTTGATGAAATGTTTTATTAAATATTTGGGTTCGGATTCCTTTGCGGGATTTGGTGTCGCCTATTGTAACGGGAATCACTATGCGCCTTGCAGTACTTCAGGTGGCGTAATCGCAGCGTAAATTTCGGCAGATAATAGTGCGTCCTGAATGTTGATTTTTTTGGGAATCACACCCTCGGTAAAGAACAGATCGGCAACTCGTTGTTGCTCTTTAATCAGTTCTGGCGTAATTCCTCTCCTTCCTGCAAAGGTACGACGCGATACCACTCTTTCTGCCACGCTGGGTTTGAGTTTTTGTTCCTTAACTAAAATCTCAGCAACTTCAGCACGATGGGTTTCTGACCATTTATCAAGGGCATCTAGTTCTTCGATCGCAATTTTTAGCAGCCCTAAGTTTTCTTGAGCAAAGGATTGACTAGCTACATAATAAGCACCGGGTGAATCTAAGCCAACGGAGTCCTTGATTACGCGAATGCGCCCGAGATCCTCTGCGATCGCATAGTGAGGATCGTTAGATACCCAAACAGGGATTTTCCCTTCGATAAAAGCTCCTCTTGTTTCTACCGTGGGAGCGCTTCTTACCTTAATATCCTTAATCGTTAAGCCTACTTCCTGTAAAGCCCTGACGATAAAGTAATGGGAGGCAGAACCTTTTTGAAAGTAAACTTCTTGCCCCTTAATATCCTCAACTTTTTGGATGCTTGACTCAGGTGGAACGGCAATAATGCTACTTTTTCCTGTTAGTGGAGTTGTTTTTGTACCAACCACATAGACAATGTTTCCTCCAGCGGCTTGGGCAAAGATTGGTGGTGTCTCGCCAACTGCTCCTAGGTCGATCTTACCGACATTCATTGCTTCCATTAGCTGAGAGCCCTGTGCAAATTGCGCCCATTCCACTTTAATCCCTAAGGGTTCCAAACGCTTTTCCAGAACTTTTCTGGCTCTTACCAGATCGCCCGATTGCTGATATCCCATCCGCAAAACCTTAGTTTTAATGCCAAGTTCGTTCGGAGTACTCTTAGGAGTCTTCGAGGAACTACTGCTAGCTGTCGAGGAATTGGTGGCACTGGTTGAGGTTTGATCTCCACAACTTCCTAATGGGCATCTCTAAAAATACAAACAAGAGTAGGAAGGGATTTGAGGAAAATGAGG